>JBFYXI010000105.1:0-3618 GCA_041310635.1 Desulfuromonadaceae bacterium
TCCATTTGGTGTTTCACGAACATGAGCAGCAGCGCACGCATGAGTTCCTGTTGCGGTGGTCCTCCGACGGCGGTCGCACGTGCCGGGAGATTTTGCGCCAGCAGTACAACTTCAGCCCGCCAGAGAATACCCGCGAAATCGAAGACTATGAAGTTGATCTGGTCGGGGTGACGCTGCTGGAAATGGTCATTTCGCCTGACATCAGCGGGGGATGCGCCCGTGCATCGATGGCTGAGCTGCGCCTGGCATAAGCACCGGACTTGCTCCCGGAGCGCAGGTTTCGGTGTGCAGCACGCTTTAGAAACCCGTAACGGCAATGCCCGCATCCAACCGGACCCCCATTTCCGGCAACCCCGCCATGGCCTACTCTGGCCGGCACTGGAAATTGAAAAATAGGCGCACCAACAGTTGGTTCAGCTGTTGATGTGCGGGCGACACGCTTGCTATCTGACAGAAGGAGACATCCAAAATGGGGGTGAGCAGGGAAACCGATCGCGGACTTTTTTCCCGTATGCAGGCGCGCCTTGGCGGCCGCGACCGGGCACGCAAGGCTGCCGGCGATGAACAGCCCCTTCGATCGGAGCTGTTCAGTGCCGATCAGATGGAGCAGCATGGCAAGGTCCTTGCGGGCGCGCACCAGTTGAAGTCCGGGCGCTCCCGGGACCGCCTGCTGGCGCGGCTGGCCGAGAATGAAAGGCTCCTGCTTGAAGTCCACAACCTGCTGACCGAGGACGTCAAGGCGGACCGCCGAATTGCACCGGCCGGGGAATGGCTGCTTGACAACTTTTATTTGATTGAGGAACAGATCCGAACGGCCAGGCGACACTTGCCGAAGGGCTTTAGCCGTGAGTTGCCCCGCTTGCAGGACGGCCCTTCCGCGGGTCTTCCGCGGGTCTACGACATCGCTCTGGAGACCATCGCGCACGGGGATGGCCGGGTGGATCTTGAAAACCTGAGCAGGTTCGTGGCGGCCTACCAGTCGGAGGTCACCCTGAAACTGGGCGAGCTGTGGGCCATCCCCATCATGCTGCGCCTGGCCCTGATCGAGAATCTGCGGCGGCTGGCCGCCCGGATCGCCGCCGATCGGACGGATCGAAACCGCGCCGTTGTTTGGGCCGACCAGATGACCGAGACCGCCGCCAAGGACCCCAAAAGCCTGATCCTGGTGATTGCCGACATGGCGCGGTCGAACCCGCCGATGGTGAGTTCGTTTGTCGCGGAACTCTCACGCCGCTTGCAGGGGCTGGGCCCCGCTCTGGCAATGCCACTCACCTGGATCGAACAGCAGCTGTTCGAATCCGGTCTGACCATCGAGCAGTTTGTGCGCTCGGAGAACCAACAACAGGCCGCCGACCAGGTCACGATGAGCTACAGCATCGGCAGCCTCCGGTTCCTGGGCGCGATGGACTGGCGCGAGTTTGTCGAGACGATGAGCATCGTCGAGCAGACTCTGGCCGAGGATCCTGGCGACGTCTACACCAAAATGGATTTTGCCACCCGTGACCGCTACCGGCATGTCGTCGAGAAAATCGCCAAGAGCAGTCCGCACTCCGAAAGCGAGGTGGCGCGCCAAGCGATCCAGCTGGCGCGCGAGGGCGCAACCCGGCAAGGCAGCGACCACCGCTGCGCGCATGTCGGCTTCTATCTGATCGACGAGGGGCTGACACGGCTCGAACGAACGGCGCAGGTGCGTTTATCACCCGCCGGGGCTCTGCGCAAAGTCGGTAGCCGGTTCCCGTTGTTGCTCTATATCGGCACCATCCTGCTGATGACGGCGGTCTTCGCGGGGTGCTTGGCGGCCAAGGCCCATGCCGGTGGGGTTCAGGGGTGGGCACTCGGACTGCTCCTGCTGCTGTGCGCCGGTCATCTGGCGGTAGCCCTGGTGAACTGGCTGGCAACGGTGCTGGCAACCCCGCAGCGGCTTCCGCGCATGGACTTCTCCAAAGGCATCCCGTCGGAATTTCGAACTCTGGTGGTGGTCCCGACCATGATCATGAGCACGGCGAACATCGAGGACCTTGTCGAGGCCCTGGAAGTCCACTTCCTGGCAAATCGGGACGACTACCTGCATTTCGGCCTGCTGACCGATTTTTGCGACGCCGTCGCGGAAACGCTGCCGGAGGACGAACCGCTGTTGCGGCTGGTCCGGCAGAGAATCGAAGAGCTGAACGAAAAGTACCGGGATTCGGCCAGCGATCCTTTCTTCCTTTTTCATCGCCCGCGCCGCTGGAACTCCAAGGACCGGATCTGGATGGGTTACGAGCGCAAGCGCGGGAAGCTTGCGGATTTGAATGGCCTTCTGCGCGGCGGGGCACACGGCCCCGCGGGGGATCGCTTTGCGCTGGTCGTCGGGGAAACTGCGGTCCTGCCGAACGTCAAGTACGTGATCACCCTGGACACCGACACGCAACTGGCACGCGATTCGGCGTTGCAGTTTGTGGGCGTCATGGCGCACCCGCTGAATCGCGCACGCTACGACGAAGACCGGCAGCGTGTCGTTGCGGGCTACGGCATCCTGCAGCCACGGGTGGCGGCGAGCCTGCCCGGCGCGAACCGCTCGCGGTATGCGCGCATGTGTGCCAGTGAGTTCGGCATCGATCCCTATACGCGCGCCGTTTCCGATGTTTACCAGGACCTGTTCGGTGAAGGCTCGTTCATCGGCAAGGGCATCTATGCGGTCGAGGCGTTCGAACGGGCGCTGGGCGGGCGTTTTCCCGACAACCGGATCCTCAGCCACGATCTTCTGGAAGGCTGTTACGCGCGGGCCGGACTATTGAGCGATACGCAGGTGCACGAGGAATACCCCTCTTCCTACAGCGCGGATGTGAGCCGCCGGCACCGTTGGATTCGTGGCGATTGGCAGATTGCGCGCTGGCTCTCGCCGTGGGTTCCCGGCCCCGATGGCGGCCTGCGGAAAAATCCGCTATCGATGCTTTCGCGCTGGAAGATCTTCGACAACCTACGGCGCAGTCTCACCGCGGCGGCGTTGACACTTTTGCTGCTGTTGGGCTGGACGGTTTTGCCCTCACCCTGGTTCTGGACCTTGTCCGTGATCGGCATCATCCTGATCCCTTCAGTGATTGCCTCTGCCCTGAACATGCTTCGAAAACCGGTCGATCTGACCCTGGGGCAGCACCTCGCGTCATCAATGCGCGCGACCGTCCGGCACCTCGCTCAGGATGCCTTTACGTTCGTATGCCTGCCCTACGAAGCCTACTTCAGTCTGGATGCGGTGGTGCGATCGGCCTGGCGGATGCTGATTTCGCACAAGCGCCTGCTCGAATGGCACCCGTCAAGCGACTCGGACCGCGATGACCGCACCGGCTTCGTCGGCGCGTGCCGGACCATGTGGATCGCCCCGGTCATGGCCACGGCCGCGGCGATCACAGTTGCGGCGTCGGGCCCGGTCGCGTTGGCCGTGGCGGGGCCCATCCTGGGCCTCTGGTTTGCCTCCCCCGCGCTCGCCTGGTGGGTCAGCCGGCCGCTGGCGCGCCGCGGAGCTATGCTGACAACCGATCAGACCCTCTTTCTGCGGAAGCTTGCCCGGAAAACCTGGGTGTTTTTCGAGACCTTTACCGGCCCGGACGATCATTGGCTGCCGCCTGACAACTATCAGGA
>JBFYXI010000115.1:0-9361 GCA_041310635.1 Desulfuromonadaceae bacterium
GGAGGTCGACCTGGCCTATGGCGTTCCCGGCCTGGGACGGTTCCGGGTCAACGCCTTCTCGCAGCGCGGCTCGATCTCGCTGGTGTTCCGGGCCATCCCTTTCGACATCAAGGGGATCGACGACCTGATCCTGCCACCGGTCATCAAGAAACTGGCGATGGCCAACCGCGGCCTGATTTTGGTCACCGGCGCCACCGGCTCCGGCAAGTCGACCACCTTGGCGGCGGTCATCGACTACATCAATGCCAACCGCAAGGCGCATATCGTCACCATCGAGGATCCGATCGAATTCCTCCACCGCGACAAGAAAAGCATCATCAACCAGCGCGAGGTCGGCTCCGACACCATGGGCTTCCAGGTGGCCCTGAAGAGCGCGCTGCGCCAGGATCCCGACGTCATCCTGGTCGGCGAGATGCGTGACCACGAGACCATCGAGACGGCCCTGACCGCTGCCGAAACCGGGCACCTGGTCCTCTCCACCCTGCACACCGTCGATGCCGCCGAGACGGTCAACCGCATCATCTCGGTCTTCCCGCCGTTTCAGCAACGGCAGATCCGCATCCAGCTCGCGGCGGTACTCAAGGGGGTCATCTCCCAGCGGCTGGTGCCGCGCGCCGACGGCAAGGGGCGCGTGCCGGCCGTCGAGATCATGGTGGCCACCGCCCGCGTGCGCCAGTTGATCGATGACAAGGACCAGACCAAGCTGATCCCCGATGCCATTCAACAAGGTTACGAATCGTACGGTATGCAGACTTTCGACCAGTCGCTGATGGTCTTGTTGAAAAATCGCCTGATCAGCTTCGAAGAGGCGCTGCGCCAAGCTTCGAACCCTGACGACTTCAAGCTGAAGGTCTCCGGGATTTCATCAACCTCCGACCTCACCTGGGACGCCTTCGAAAAGATGGGCAGTGGGCCGAAGGACGAATAGCCCGCAACCGGCCGATCCCTGGCGCGCTGCCTTGCGGCTGCTGGCACGCCGCGACTACGGCACCGCCGAACTGGGGCGTCGCCTGCTGGAGAAGGGTTTCGCCCCGGAAGCGGTCGACCGGGTCATCGCGCGCGGCATCGAGTTGGGCTATCTCGACGATGCCCGTTACGTCGAGAGTCTGAGCCGGGCGCTGCTGGACACGGGCCGCGCCACCGGGCCGCGCCTGGTGATGGAGCTGCGGCGCCGGGGGCTGAGCGAAGATCTGATTGCCACGGCTGCTGCCTGCCGCCAGGAGGGGGCCGAGGCAACGGCCCTGCAGGCTCTGGTCGCGCGGCGGTTTGCGACTTTCAACTATGCCGAGGCCGCTCCCGGGGAACGGCGCCGGGTGATAAATTTTCTGCAGCGGCGGGGGTTTCCCCTCGACTGCATACTGAACGAACTGAAACGGAACGATAGATGACCCACGCCAAACTGACCGGCAGCCAGATCCGCCAGCGCTTCCTCGACTATTTTGCCCGGCGCGGCCACGTGGTGGTCGCCTCCTCGTCGCTGATCCCGCACAACGACCCGACCCTGCTCTTTGCCAACGCCGGCATGAACCAGTTCAAGGACTGCTTCCTCGGCATGGAAGACCGCGGCTACTACCGGGCCGCCTCGTCGCAGAAATGCGTGCGCGCCGGCGGCAAGCACAACGACCTGGAAAACGTCGGGCGCACCGCGCGGCATCACACCTTCTTCGAAATGCTCGGCAACTTCTCCTTCGGCGACTATTTCAAGAAGGAGGCGATCGCCTACGCCTGGGAGTTTCTGACCGTGGACATGGGGCTCGACAAGAGTCGCCTGTACGTGTCGGTCTACACCGATGACGACGAGGCCGCCGACATCTGGCACCTGCAGGAAGGAGTGCCGCGCGAACGCATCTTCCGCTTCGGCGAGAAGGACAACTTCTGGGCGATGGGTGACACCGGGCCCTGCGGGCCGTGCACCGAGATCTTCTATGACAATGGCCCGGAGGTCGGCTGCGACGACCCCAACTGCACGGTCGGCTGCGACTGCGACCGCTATATGGAGATCTGGAACAACGTCTTCATGCAGTTCAACCGCTCTGCCGACGGCACCCTGGTCCCGCTCCCCAAGCCGGCGGTCGACACCGGCATGGGACTGGAACGGATCACCACGGTCATGCAGGGGGTGACCTCCAACTACGACACCGACCTGCTGCAGGGGATCATCCGCTTTGTGGAGAAGCTGTCCGGCAAACGCTACCGTGACGCTGACAAGGACGATGTCTCGATGCGCGTGATTGCCGATCATTCCCGGGCCATCACCTTCCTGATCGGTGATGGTGCCCTGCCCAGCAACGAGGGACGCGGCTACGTGCTGCGCCGGATCATGCGCCGCGCGGCACGGCATGCCAAGATGCTCGGCTTTGCCGAACCGGTGCTCTACCGGATGGTCGACGCGGTGCGCGACATCATGAGCGATGCCTATCCGGATCTGGTCGAGCGCGAAGAGTACATCAAAAAAGTCATCCGCGCCGAGGAAGAGCGCTTCGCCGAAACCCTCGATCGCGGCCTGGCAATCCTCAACGAGGCGGTGGCCGATCTCAAGGGCAAAGGGCAGACAGTGATCCCCGGCGACACCCTGTTCCAGCTCTACGACACCTACGGCTTCCCCACCGACCTGACTGCCGACATCGTCCGCACCGAAGGGTTCACCATCGACGAAACCGGTTTCGAGACCTGCATGGAGCGCCAGCGCGCCCAGTCGCGGGAGCATTGGAAAGGCTCCGGCGAGGAAGGCATCGCCGAAGTTTACAAGGCCCTGAACACCAAGGGAGTGCGCAGCGCCTTTACCGGCTATGGCAAGTACAGCGACTACTCGATAGTCACCACTCTGCTGCGTGGCGGCCTGCCGGTGGCCAGCGCTCAGGCCGGCGACCAGCTCGAGGTGATCACCGAGTCGACCCCTTTCTATGGTGCCTCCGGTGGCCAGGCCGGCGACACCGGCACCATTTCCAGCGGCAACGCCCACCTCACGGTGCTCGATACGCTGCGGCCCTTGCCCGACCTGATCATCCACCGCGCCCGGGTGGAGAGTGGCACCCTGCACGCTGGCGATGCCGTCGACCTGGTGGTCGATACCGCCAAACGGCAGGCCACGGCGCGCAATCACACCGCCACCCATCTGCTGCAGGCGGCGCTCAAAGAGGTGCTCGGCGACCACGTCAAGCAGGCCGGTTCGCTGGTCGAGCCGGAGCGGCTGCGTTTCGACTTTACCCATTTTACGGCCATGACCAGCGACGAGATGCGTCGCGTCGAACAGCTGGTCAACCGCTTCACCATGAGCAACGACCGGGTCGATGCCCGCGAGATGGAGTTGGCCGAGGCGATGGGCAGCGGCGCCACGGCTCTGTTTGGCGAAAAGTACGGTGACCGGGTGAGGGTCATCCGGGTCGGCGAGATCAGCATGGAATTGTGCGGCGGAACTCACGTCAGCGCCGCCGGCGATATCGGCCTGTTCAAGATCGTCCAGGAGACCGGCATTGCCGCCGGGGTGCGCCGTATCGAGGCGGTCACCGGCGATCGGGCGGTGGCTCTGGTCCAGGCCCATGAAGAAGCCCTCGATCGCTTGGCCGGGCTGGTCAAAAGCGACCGGACTCAGCTGGAAAGCCGCCTGCTCCGGCTGGTCGAACGGCAGAAGGAACTGGAGCGCGAGCTCGAAGCGGTCGAACGGCGAGTCCAGGCCGGCCTGGCCGACAGCATGCTCGAGCGGGTCCGCGACATCGGCGGCGTCAAGGTGCTGGTCGCCCCGGTCGCTTCCGCCGATGGCAAGGGGCTGCGCGAGATGGCCGACCGTCTGCGCGACAAACTTGGCTCCGGGGTCGTTGCGCTCGGCTGCCCCTTCGACGGCAAGGCCAATCTGCTGGTCGCCGTGACCAAGGATCTGACCGACCGGCTGCGAGCCGGCGAACTGGTGGCGGCGATGGCGGCAGAGGTCGGCGGACGCGGCGGTGGCCGGCCGGATCTGGCGCAGGCCGGCGGCTCCCAGCCGGAGCGTCTCGATGCCGCCCTGGCCAAGGTCGACGCACTGATTGCCGCGGCCCTGGCCGATTAATCCACTTTTTTCAGCGGGGTCCATGATCCCGCTCTCCCGGGAGGGAGCCGTGCGCATCGAACTGCTCGGCCAACCCAAATTGTTCCAGGAACCGGAACGCCCCTCCATTCTGGTGGTCGATGACGAGGCGGTCATCCGCGACCTGTGCGCCCGCGCGCTTAACGACTACCGCATCCTGGAAGCCGAGAACGGCCAGGTGGCGCAGGATCTGCTCAACCGTGAGCCGATCGACCTGGTCCTGGTCGATGTCATGATGCCGGTCATGAACGGCCTCGACCTGCTCAAGCAGATCAAGGACCGCAATCCTGACCAACTGGTCATCGTCATGACCGGTTATGCCGACAAGGAGATCATCCTGCGGGCACTCAAAGCCCACGCCGACGACTTCATCCAGAAGCCGCTCAACCTGCTGCAACTCAAAAGCGCGGTCAGTAAAGCCCTGGAAAAGCGCCTGTTGCGCCAGGAACTGCAGCAGCTCAAGCGTCTCGACCGCCTCAAGGCCGAATTCCTCGGCCTGATCTCCCACAAGCTGCGCACGCCGACCACGGTTCTGTCGCTGTTTTTCCAGAATCTGGCGAGCGGCGCGGTCTCCGCCGACACCGCCGATTTTCCCTTCGTGGTCAAGGCCATGCGGGAGGAAGCCGATTATCTGGCCAACCTGATCCAGGATCTGCTGACCTACAGCGACGTGATCCTGCAGGAACAGCAGCCGACCCTGGAACCGGCGGATCTCAGGGAGATTGCTCTGACCGTGCTGGCAGAGAAGCGGCCGGCGGCCGGCGAGAAGGGGATTTCCCTGATCAGCAGTCTCCAGGAAAACTGGCCGCGCCTGGCCCTCGACCGGCGGCGAATCGCCTTCGCCATCAGCGCCCTGCTCGACAACGCCATCAAATTCACGCCACGCCAAGGTCAGGTCACCCTGGCCGGCGAAAGTCGCGACAACGAGCTGCAGCTGGTCATCAGGGACACCGGCATCGGCATCCCCGCCGACGAACTCCCCCGCGTGTTTGACAAGTTCTACCAGATCGACCCTACCAATACCGGGCAGATACGCGGCTTCGGCCTCGGGCTCTTTTACGCCCGCCAGTTTGTGCAGGACCATGGCGGCTCGCTAACGCTCGAAAGCACCGCGGGCACCGGCACCACCGTCACCATCTCCCTTCCGCGCTCAGCAAGGCGCAGCTGACCGTTTCCTGCGCTTTTCGACTTGACGGCCGGTCCGGGGTCGCAACCAGCCGTTTTGCTTCTGTTTTACTTGGTATGCCGGCGCTGGCGTGATATATTGACCGGTATTTTTCGGCGCACGGCGCCGGGACAAGAGGCCATCGCATGCAGGAATTGATAGGCAAGGCCAAGGTACTGATGGAAGCGCTCCCCTACATCCAGCGCTTCTCCGGCAAGACCTTCGTCATCAAATACGGCGGCCACGCCATGGCCGATGCAAAGCTCAAGGAAAGCTTCGCCCTGGACGTGATCCTCCTCAAGTCGCTGGGGATCAACGCCGTCATCGTTCACGGCGGCGGGCCGCAGATCAACCACACCCTCAAGCGCTACGGCATCGTCTCCCAGTTCGTGCGCGGCATGCGGGTTACCGATGGTGACACCATGGGCGTGGTGGAAATGGTGCTGGTCGGCCAGGTCAACCAGGAAGTGGTCGGTTATCTCAACCAGCACGGCGGCAGGGCAGTGGGTCTGTCCGGCAAGGACGGCACCCTGCTCCTGTCGAAGAAGCTGCTGCAGGAGGTGCGCCGCGACGACGGCACCGTCGAGCAGGTCGATATCGGTTTCGTCGGCGACGTGGTGCGGGTCAATACCGACCTGCTCAAGACTCTCAAGGACGCCGGATACCTGCCGGTGATCGCCCCGGTCGGAGTCGGCCCGGAGGGGGAGTGTTACAACATCAACGCCGACCTGGTGGCCGGGCGGGTGGCGGCGGCCCTCAATGCCGAAAAGCTGATCCTTCTGACCGACACCCCCGGGGTACTCGACCGCAACAAACAGCTGCTGCCGAGCATCGCCGTTGCCGAGATGCACCGGCTGATCACCGAGGAGGCCATCACCGGCGGCATGATTCCCAAAGTCGAGTGCTGCGCCGACGCCCTGCGCGATGGGGTCAAGAAGGCCCACATCATCGACGGCCGGGTCGAGCACGCGGTACTGCTGGAGATCTTCACCGATCGCGGGGTGGGGACGGAGATTACCAAGTAGCAGTTCTTGGCGCGGAGACGCCGAGAAGACTCATTGACGACATCACGCAGCAGGGATGTCCCGACGCGGAGCGGATTGTGACAAACTCTGAACAATGGATCGCCCGGGCCGACCGGGTCATCATGAAGACCTACGGCCGTTACCCGATCGTGCCGGTGCGCGGCGAGGGGTGCCGGGTGTGGGATGCCGACGGCAAGGAGTACCTCGACTTCCTCGCCGGCGTGGCGGTGAACAATCTCGGCCACTGTCACCCCAGGGTGGTGCAGGCGCTCCAGGAGCAGGCCGCGACGCTGATCCACTGCTCCAATTACTACCACATCCCGAGCCAGATCGAGCTGGCCGAACTGCTGTGCAGCCGCTCCTTCGCCGATCGGGCCTTCTTCTGCAACTCGGGGGCCGAAGCCAACGAGGCGGCCATCAAACTGGCCCGCAAGTACAGCCGGGAGACCTACGGGCCGGAGCGCTACGCGATCATCACCGCCGCCGAATCGTTCCACGGCCGGACCATGGCCACGGTTTCGGCCACCGGCCAAGAGAAGGTGCAGCGCTTCTTCGACCCGCTGCTGCACGGCTTTGTCCACGTACCGTTCAATGACGCCGCGGCCATCGAGGCGGCGGTCACGCCACAGACCTGTGCAGTGATGCTCGAGCCGATTCAGGGGGAAGGCGGCGTCAACATCCCCGACCCAGGCTATCTGAAAGCGGTACGCGAGATCTGCGACCGGCATGGCCTGCTGCTGATCCTCGACGAGGTGCAGACCGGGCTGGGCCGCACCGGCAGACTCTTTGCCCACGAACATTTCGGCATCGCCCCCGACATCATGACCCTGGCCAAGGCCCTGGCCGGGGGGGCGCCGATCGGCGCCATGCTGGCCCGCGAACAGTTTGCCGAGGCGTTCTCCCCCGGCACCCACGGCTCGACCTTCGGCGGCAACCCGCTGATGACCGCGGCGGCTCTGGCCGCGCTGCGGGTCCTGCTTGACGAAGGGCTGCTGGAGCGGACGCAAACCATGGGCACTTACCTGGTAGGGCGACTTGAAGAGCTCAAGGCCCGCCACGCCATAGTCCGGGAGGTCCGCGGCATCGGCCTGATGGTCGGCATGAGTCTGACCGTTCCCGGCGCCGAGATTGTCAAGCAGGGACATGCGCGCGGCCTGCTGCTCAACGTCACCCACGACACGGTGCTGCGCTTCGTGCCACCGCTGGTGGTGAGTGCCGCGGAGATCGACGCCATGCTGGCAATTCTCGATGAGCTGCTGGCGGTTAACGCCGGTAGCTGAGCAGACACCATGGCCAGCGGCCGGCTCACGCTCTGCCAGGGGGACTGCCGCGACTTGCTGGGGACGCTGCCGGACCATTCGGTCGACCTGCTGATGACCGACCCGCCCTACAACCTGAGCCCCTATTCGACGGGGAACATGCGGTTTGAGTGGCGCGGCGCGATTAACAATGATGTGGCCGACTGGGACCGGGAGTTTGACCCGATGGCGTATCGTGAAGAATTCCTGCGGGTGCTGAAGCCGACCGGCAACCTGTTCGCGTTCTGCTCCTACAACCTCATGGGGCGTTGGCATGAAGTCTTCGACCCGCTGTTCGACACGTTCCAGTTTTTCGTCTGGCACAAAAGCAACCCGGTGCCGAAGATCCGCCGGCAGGGGTTTCTCAACAGCTGCGAACTGATCGTCTGCCTGTGGAACCGCGGCCACACCTGGAACTTCGGCCGGCAGCGGGACATGCACAATTTCTACGAGGGGCCGATCTGCATGAGTCCGGAGCGGGTCAAGGACCCGAAGCATCCCGCGCAGAAGCCGGTCAAGTTGCTCAAACACCTCATCGGCATCGCCAGCCAACCCGGCGATCTGGTCCTCGATCCGTTCATGGGGGTCGGCTCCACCGGTGTGGCCGCCCTGGAACTGAATCGGCGCTTTATCGGCATGGAGCTCGACCCTGACTACTTCGCCGCGGCCCAGACCCGGCTGATCAGTGCCATTAACCGCCGCAAGGAGCAAGGAGCGTGAACAAGCACTTCCTCTGCCTCACCGACTGGTCCCGCCCGGACCTCGATGCGCTTTTCGCCCTGACTCGCGATCTTAAGACCCGGCACAAGCGCGGCGAGCCGCACCGCCTGCTGACCGGCAAGACCCTCGCCATGATCTTCGAGAAGAGCTCGACCCGCACCCGCGTGTCCTTCGAAGCCGGCATGGTCCATCTGGGCGGACACGCCCTGTTTCTCGCCCCGGGGAATACCCAGATGGGCCGCGGCGAGCCGATCAAGGACACCGCCCGCTGCCTCGCCCGCTATGTCGACGGCGTAATGATTCGCACCTTCTCGCAGCAGGTCGTGGAGGAGTTCGCCCGTTACTGCGACGTACCGGTGATCAACGGTCTGACTGACAGCTATCACCCCTGCCAGGTGATGGCCGACCTGTTCACGGTCATCGAACACAAGGGCAGCTACGAGGGGTTACGCTACTGCTGGATCGGCGACGGCAACAACATGGCCAACAGCTGGATCAACGCCGCCGCGGTGTTCGGCTTCGAGCTGCGCGTCGCCACCCCGCAGGGGTATCAGCCCGATGCCGCCGTGCGCGAGCGGGCGGCGCGCATGGGTGCCCGGATCCACTATACCAGCGACGTCATGGAGGCAGCCAGCGGCGCCGACGTGCTCAACACCGACGTCTGGGCGAGCATGGGGCAGGAGGCCGAACAGCAGGAGCGCGAACGGGCTTTCCAGGGGTTTCAGATCAACATGGACGTGGTAAAGACTGCCGGACCGGACTGCATCGTCATGCACTGCCTGCCGGCGCATCGCGACGAGGAGATTACCGACGAGGTCATGGAAAGCCGCCATTCGGTGATCTACGATGAGGCCGAAAACCGCCTGCACGTGCAGAAGGCGATCATGGCCACGCTAATGGCGTGAGGCAGAGGCGAATTCCGTATCCAGAATACAGAATTCAGAAGAAAATCCATAAACAACGATCTTGAACTTTTACCGAAGGATTCTGACTCCTGAATTCTGAATACGGTGTTTATCGATGAAGATAGTTTGTCCCCATTGCGGCTTTTCCCGCGAAGTGCCTGACGGCCAGGTTCCCGACCGCCCGG
>JBFYXI010000175.1:0-5117 GCA_041310635.1 Desulfuromonadaceae bacterium
CGGCGGCCAGCAGCGGCGCCGTCTGCGGATCGGGGCGCAACGTCCAGTACAGCCAGGTGCCGGCGGCGACCACGGCGACCAGCGGCACGAACCAGCCGGCCACGCGGTCGGCCAGTTGCTGGATTGGAGCGCGCCGGGACTGGGCCTCCTCGACCAGGCGCGCCACTCGGGCAACGAAAGAATCGGCCGCTGGCCGTTCGACCACAACGGTGAGTGCCGTCACCAGGTTCATCGTGCCGGCCAGCACCGTATCGCCCGGGCCCTTGGACTGGGGGAGCGGCTCGCCGGTGGCCGCCGAACAGTCGATCTCGGTTTCGCCGAGGAGGATGCGGCCGTCGGTGGGAAAGCGTTCCCCCGGGCGCACAAGGATGCGGTCCTCCGGCACCAGTACGCTACTGTCGACGGTTGCGGGGAACCCGTCGGCATCAAGCCGCTGGGCCGTGTCAGGAGCGAGTTGCAGGAGCCGGTCGACGCCGCTGGCGGCTCGGCGCCGTGCGCCGTTCTCGAACAGCCGGCCGGTCAGCAGCAGGGTGACGATCATGGCTGCCGTGTCGAAGTAAACCTCACCATCGGTCAGCAGGGCGAAGACGCTGCTCCCCCAGGCGGCCAGGATGCCAGTGGTGACCAGCAGGTCCATGCCGGCGCTGCGGTGTCTGAGGCTGCGCCAAGCACCGACCAGGAACGGCCAGCCGCAGTAGAAGACCACCGGGGTGGCGACCAGTGCCGCCAACAGCTGCAGCAGCCGCTTGGCCGCCGCATCCATCCCCTGGAAATAGCCGGCATAGAGAGCCAGGGAGTAACCCATCAGCTGCATCGACAAAAACAGGGCGGTACCGAGACGAATCAGCAGGTCGCGGCGCTCACGCTCGCGGGCCTGGTGGGCCGCGTCGCGGGTGAATGGGCGGGGGAGGTAGCCGAGCCGGGCGACGGCGGCAAACAGGCGGGCGGGAGAGATGGCCGCCGGGTCGAAGCGGACGCGTGCCCGGTGGGTCGCGTAATTGACCCGGGCGGAAAGGACCCCGTCCAGGGCGGTCAGAATCTTCTCGTTGAGCCAGACGCAACTGGCGCAGCGCAGCCCTTCGACCACGAAACTCAGCTCGGCGGCACTGCCGTCAGATGTGACGAAGCGAGCCAGGTAAGCGTCGTCATAGGGAGTGGCGTATGCGCCAGCGGGCAGGCCTGGCTCCTGCCAGCTGCGCTGTTGATAGAAGCGCTCCAGCCCGGCGCCGGTGATGATCAGAAAGGCGCCCCGGCAGCCCTGGCAGCAGAAATGCTGCTCCTTGCCGTCGATAATGTCGGTCACCAGGTCGCCGGGGGCGATCGGCAGGGCGCAGTGGATGCAGGCCAGCGACGGGATTGCATCAAGGGGGGGGCGGTCGGGAGTGAGCAAAGCCTTCGCCACCCGATCTCAGGGAAGGGATAGCAGCAGGCGCTGGCTGAGGCGGGCGCCGGCGTGCTCGAATTCGACCTGCGCGGTGTGCTCGCCACTGAGTCCTTGCGGCAGCGTGCCGAAGTAGACCCCGGCTGAGGCCTCGGCGAGAGGCAGGCGCAACGTTTCGCCGCGCGGGCCGCCGAGCAGGATCAGAGTGCCGCTGGCCGTCGTGACCGGCTGCCGGGCGTGATCGCTCAGGGTGACTTGCAGCTGGCCGCCGGCGAGGATCGCCACCGCGTGCCAACCCAGGGTGGCGGCAGCGTTCCGCTCCAACAGGGTCTGGTTGTAGCGCAGACCGTGGCTGTAGTAGTCGGCATCGGTGACGGCACTGCCGCCGCGGGCGGCCCGCAGGAACGACCAGGTACTCAGGGCGAAAAAGCCTGCCACCAGGACGACGATCAGCAGTGGCCAGCGATTGCGTGTCGGCATGCTCCCTCCAGGGGGCTAGTGATGGGTCAATCGAGGCAGAAGGAGAGCGGTGCGGTTGCTGGTCTCACGCCTTGATCTTTTCAGCCATTATCATTGTGCCCGGTTTGCGGCCGGTTTGTCGAGTGGCCCGGTCAGAATCAGGAATGTGGCGGCCAAACGGGTTCCAGAGGCATCCCGCAGGGCAAGTTCCACCTGCGGCGTGGCCTTGAGTTGGGCAGCCTCTGTCTCCAGGCCGAAATCGATGCGACGGCGCTCGCCTCCAGCCAGCTGCAGCGGGCTGTCCGGTCCGCGCCACCGCACCTGCAGTGGTGCGCCCTCGACGGTGATGCTGAGGGTGAGAGGCTGGCTGCTGCGGTTGACCAGGTAGGCAGTGAAAAAATTGACCACCCGGTCCGTGGCGACGATCTGCGGCAGCAAAGTCGGGTTGCGCGTCGCCTTCAGGGTCAGCGGCGAGCGCTGCGTGGCCGCGACCAGCAGGCTCGCGGTGACGATCAGGCAGGCGCCCGCCACCAGGGCCATACGCAGGTTCAGCAGAGCCCGCAAACCGCGGTCCTGCAGCCCGAAGGTGTAGCGGATGATTCCGGCCTGGCCGCGTTGGGCCATGACCTCGCGGCAGGCATCTAGGCAGCGCCCGCAGTTGATGCATTCGATCTGATCGCCCAGGCGGATGTCGATGCCGGTCGGGCAGACCTTGACGCAGGCATTGCAGCGGATGCAGCGCGGCGCCTCGTTGGGATGGTAACGGAGCGTCAGCGTGCCAGGGTCGATAAGCACGGTCTGGAAGCGGCCGTAAGGGCAAAATTCCTTGCAGAAGAGCCGGCGCAGCAGGGCCAGGTCAAGGTAGACGATTGCCACTGTGGTGCCGAACAGCGTCCAGGCCGACCAGTGCAGGGTCCCGGCAAGCAGGCCGGCGAAGAACTCGCCCGGGGCGACGAAGTACCAGACCAGGTTGGCGCCGACCAGCAGGGCGAGGGCCAGGCAGAACAGCTGCAGGACCGCGGTTTGCCACGGGGCGGCGGTCAGCCGGCCGGCACTGACCTGGACGCCGATGCGGCGGGCGAACCATTCGACCAGATCGACCAGCGCCGTTTGCGGACAGGCCCAGCCGCACCAGGCGCGGCCGCAGGCCAGAGTGACCAGCAGGAAAAGCAGCACCAGAAGGAGGGTAAAGAGCAGAAAGAGCCAGAGTGCCTCGATGGGCAGAACCGTTCCCGCCAGGTGCAGCCTCAGGGTTGGAAAATCGAGACGCAGCAGGCTGTTGCCGCCGACCCGAAGAAACGGGATGACCAGCACCAACAGGGTAAAGAACCACTGCAGGGCGGCGCGCCAGGGGCCTAAGAGCTTCGGTCTTTTAGAGTGCTGAGTGCTGAGCGATGCGTGCAAGGTCAAAGTCTGCTGCTCGGTCTTGTGGAAAAGGGGACAGAATTGAATAAAGGGGACAGAATTGGATTCTGTCCCCTTTGGTATCGGGGGAGTACCGGGGAGACACAGTTATTTGAGCGACAGCAGATAGTCGGCCAGGGCGTCGATCTCCTCGCGCTTCAGCTGCCCGTCAAAGGCCGGCATCTTACCGTTGCCGCGACCCTGGGTGATGCTTGCGGCGATGGCCTCGCGATGCTTGCCGTATGCGTAAACCGCAGAGGTCAGATCCGAACCGAAACCGCCCTTGCCGTCGGCGCCATGGCACATGGCGCACTTTCCGGCATAGAGGGCTTTGGCGTCAGGCTGACCGGCGGCTGCCGGAGCTGCGGTCGCTGCGGTCGCTGCGGTCGCTGCGGTGCCGGCTGTCGTGGCCGGCCCGGGGGTTCGCGGCGGCGTCGTGGGTTGGTCAGCAGGTTCCGCCTTGCCCGGCGGCGGAGCAGCTGGACTCTGGTATTGTGCCTCGTGGGTCTGCATCTTGGCCCGGAATTCGGCGTCGGAACTCCACCCCGACAGCAGGTAGAAGGCGCTGAAAGCCACTGCCCAGATAATCAGCCCGTAGAAAAGCACGGTGAAATAAACCGGCGGACGCCGTTCGCGGTCCTCGGTGATACCGTCGTAATCGTGATGTTCAGGGTGTTCCATAACGTCCTCCGGAAGGATCAGTCATCGTCGAGCATGCGCCGCTTCGGTTCCTCGAGGCGGCTGCGGTTGCGTCGGCTGTAGGTGCGCACGGCCAGCACCAGGAAGATGACCAGCAGGGCGAAGGTGGTGCCGAGGTAGAGAATCGAAGCCCAGTCCATCAATCGGCCTTGCGGTAGCTGATGAAGTTCACCAGCTGCCAGACTCTGGTGCTCCCCAGGGTCGCGAAGGAAGGCATGCCGTTGTCTGGAATGCCGCTGTAGATCAACTCGAACAGCACTTCATCCGGGTAGCTGTCCGCCGCCAGTTCCGGGCCGATGCCGCCCTCGCCCCGGGCGCCGTGGCAGGCCGCGCAGTTCTGCGCGAACAGCTGCTGGCCAGCCTGCATTGCCGCCGGACCCTTGGGGAACGGGTTCTTCAATTCGCCGACCACGGCAGCGGCAGCGGTCTTCGGGATGCCGGTGCCGAGCTTCTGCAGATAGGCGACCATGGCATCCATCTCGGTCTTGCCGTTGAGGGCCGCGATCTCGGCCGGGGTGTAAGGGAAGCCGATCACCTGCATCGATTTCTCAACGTAAGCCGGTTCGAGCGGGTTTTTCTTGAGGAAGGCATAGGCCGGCATGTTCGACTTCGGGATCATGCTGACCGGCGCCTCCATGTGCTGGGTGTGCCAGGCGTCAGGGTATTTGCCGCCCAACCTGGCCAGATCCGGCCCGGTGCGGCGCGAGCCCCACAGGTGCGGACGATCGTAGACGAACTCGCCGGATTTCGAATACTCACCGTAGCGCAAGACGTCGGCGACCAGAGGGCGGATCGTCTGGGTGTGGCAGTTGTTGCACCCTTCGCGGATGTAGACGTCGCGCCCCGCCAGTTCGAGGGGGTTGTAAGGAGTGACTGTGGCGATGCGGTCGGCCTCGGTATTCACCCAGGCGAAGGGCAGGACCATGACCACGATGGTGCCGACCAGAATGGCCGCAGTGGCCAGCAGGAGGAACAGGACGGGGTTCTTTTCCCACATGATGAAGGTCCTCCTTTCTCAGGCGGCCGCGGTCCGCGCCGCGGCTTTGCCGCTGCGCGCCGTCTGCACCAGGTTATAGATGAAGACCATCACTCCGGCCAGGTAAACCACCCCGCCGATGGCGCGAATCCACCAGTAGGGATACATCTCGATCAGGACTTCCATGAAGGTGTAGGT
>JBFYXI010000123.1:0-2596 GCA_041310635.1 Desulfuromonadaceae bacterium
TCGATGCGGCCGAATTCAACAACGCGTCCAGCGACAACCTGCTCGGATTTCCCGACGTCGCCAAGGTCTGCATGCTGCAGAGCTTCCACCAGGCGACCGAACAGTTCGAGATTCTCTTCAACAAGAAAAAGTACGACGCGCTGAATACCGAGCACAAGTCCATCATCAAGCACGCCATCGAAGCCGCATCGGCCGACATGTCGTGGAAGGCCATCGACCGCTACTCCAAGGACTATGCCGAGATGAGCAGCAAGAAGGGAGTCAAGTTCTACAAGACTCCTGACGCCATCCTGCGCAAGCAACTCCCGGCCTGGGACAAGATCATGGCTGCCAAGAGTGCAGAGAACCCCTCGTTCAAGAAGGTGCTCGACTCGATGCGCGCGTTCGCCGGTCGCGCCTGCCGCTGGCAGAACGATACGACGGTCGACCACAAGATGGCGTACAACCACTTCTTCGCCACGAAGAAAAGCTGATTCCGCACCTTTTTGCCGCCGGCTTTTGCCGGCGGCTTTCCCATTTGGCTAGCTAGCTTATATGCAAAAAATCATGAGGGCGGTCGACCGCCTGACCACGCTCGTGGGACGGTTCTTCGCCTGGTCCATTGTGCTCCTGACCCTGCTTGTCTCCTGGGAAGTTTTTTCCCGCTACTTCCTGAATCACCCCCACCCCTGGGCCCTCGACGCCCAGATCATGCTGTACGGCGTCCTGTTCATGATGGCCGGCGCCTATACCCTCGCACACCAGGGCCATGTCCGCGGCGACGTGCTGTATGGCTCCCTGCGCCCGCGAACCCAGGCCAGCATCGACCTGGTTCTGTTCATATTTTTCTACCTGCCCGGCGTGCTCGCACTCACCTGGGCCGGCTGGACCTACGCCAACGAGTCTCTGGCCATTCGTGAAAACACCTTTAGCCCCGATCCGCTGCCGCTGTATCCCTTCAAGTTCGTGATTCCGGCCGCCGGCTTCCTGCTGTTGCTGCAGGGGCTGGTGGAAATCCTGCGCTGCGTCGTCTGCCTGCGCCACGGCAGCTGGCCTGAGCGAATGAAAGACGTCGAGGAAATCGATCTCGAGGAGCTCAAGGCCATGGTCAAGGACGACGGCGATGCTACGGAGGTCCGGCCATGAAGAAGGGCGTGATTTTCGGTTTCGGCTTCATGGCAGTGATCCTGCTGGCCATCGCCTTCTTCACACCATGGAGCGCGCTCGAAAACGGCCACATCGGCATCATCATGCTGTGCCTGATCGTGGTGGCGATGATGATGGGCTTCCCCAGCGCCTTCACCCTGATGGGCATGGGCGTGCTGTTTTCCTGGCTCGCCTACCGTTCCTCCAACCCGGAAGCCGCCGTACAGCAGACCCTCGACCTGGCGGTGCAGCGGTCCTACGGGATTATGACCAGCGACGTCCTCATCGCCGTGCCGCTGTTCCTCTTCATGGGCTATCTGGTCGAGCGCGCGAACCTGATCAAGAAGCTGTTCCACGCGATCCATATCGCCATGGCACGCATCCCCGGTTCGCTCGCTGTGGCCACCCTGGTGACCTGCGCAATCTTCGCCACCGCCACCGGCATCGTCGGTGCGGTGGTGACGCTGATGGGGCTGCTGGCCCTGCCGGCCATGCTGCGTGCCGGCTACGACACCAAGCTTTCCGCTGGCGTGATCGCAGCAGGCGGCACCCTCGGCATTCTCATTCCACCGTCCATCATGCTGATCGTCTACGGCGCCACCGCAGGGGTGTCGGTGGTGCAGCTCTACGCCGGGGCCTTCTTTCCCGGCCTGCTGCTGGCGGGCCTGTATATCGTGTACGTCATGGTGGTGTCCTGGCTTAAGCCGAAATGGGCTCCACCCTTGAGCAAGGAGGCGCGCATTGTTCCACTGCCGCCGCACATGACCGCGTTGTCCGAGCGGTACGGCAAGCTCGCCCTGCCCGCCCTGCTGCGTACGCTTTTCGGGAAGGGCGATACTGCTGTTCCACGTGTTCTTGCTGGCCGGGATCTGCTGGTGGCGGGCATGCCGGCACTGGTTTTCGCCCTGATCATGGGGCTGACCTGGAACTCGCTGACCAAGCCGACCGAGGTGTTCGACACCTCCGGCCTGGTCGAGATGGGGGTTTCCGCCGAAGCCTACAGCAGCGACGGCGACACCGAGGAGACGGCCCCCGGGATTGCCGAGCCGCCTGCCGAGGAATCCTACGCACCAGGTATCGAAGAGCCGCCCGCCCTGGAAGAGCCTCCTGCGCTTGCCGAGCCGCCCGCACTGGAGGAGCCGCTTGCGATGGAGGAACTCCCCACGCTGTCGGAGGCTCCCGCGCTTGCCGAACCCGAGGATGACTCGGCCCAGGCATCGAGTGAACGTGACCCCACTCCTAGCGCATTCTGGAAGACCCTGGGCGTCGGCACTGCCTTGCTGGCGGTGGGCTATTTGCTGCTCACTTTCCCGCGCCTTGAAGTATTCCGCATGCTGATGACCTCCTTCTTTCCGCTGGCGGTGATGATCCTCGGCGTGCTCGGCTCCATCGTGTTTGGCCTTGCCACGCCGACCGAAGCGGCCGCGATGGGCGCACTGGGCGGCTTCGTCCTGGCGGCGTTCTACGTCGC
>JBFYXI010000131.1:0-5505 GCA_041310635.1 Desulfuromonadaceae bacterium
TGTGCTCTTCCGATCTCATCCGCCACCTGCCGCTGTTCTTCTCCGGCCTGACCGAGTGGCGCACCCTGCCGGCCATCGCCGACCGGCCGCTGCGCGACCAGTGGGCCAGCCTGCCGCAGCCGGTTGACCAGCCGCGCTACCGGGTGGCGTTCTTCACCGGCTGCCTGAACGATTTCGTCTATCCCGAAATCGGCCACGACCTGATCAGGGTCCTCAATCGTCTGGGCGTGACGGTGAGCTTTGCGCTGGAACAGAACTGCTGCGGCGTGCCGGCGCTGTACTCCGGCGACCGGGAGACTGCTGTCGCCCTTGCCAAGCAGAATATTGCCGCCCTGCTGGCCGATCATCCCGATTTCGTGGTGACCAGCTGCCCGACCTGCACCATGGCGCTGCAGCGCGACTTCGTCGACCTGCTGCGCGACCACCCGGACTGGGCGGCGCGGGCCGAGCACCTGGCGGCGATCACCCTCGACATAGCGCGCTTCATCGTCGAGAAGCTCGATGGCGGCGCCGCCCTGCCCGGCATGGCGCGCACCGAGCAGGTGACCTACCACGATTCCTGCCATCTCAAGCGCGGGGCGGGGGTGTGGCGCGAGCCGCGCCAGCTGCTGGCAGCTTCCGGGCGCGAGTTGGTGGAGATGCCCCATGCCGACCGCTGCTGCGGCTTCGGCGGCTCCTACTCCTTTACCAGCCAGCCCGAAATCGCCCGGCGCATCCTTGCCGACAAGGTCGCCGATATCGAAAGCTCGGGGGCCGGCTGCGTGGCGATGGACTGCCCGGGATGCCTGATGCAGATCCACGGCGGTCTCGACAAGCAGGGGAAAAAGGTGCGCGCCGCCCACACCATCACGCTGCTCGCCGAAACGCTCGATTGATCCCCAACGCTCCTTGCAACAAAGTCTCTCTCCTTGGCCCCGGTTCGCCGGGGCATTTTTTGCCGCCGCACGGCCGGACGCCGGCCTGGGCAGCCGCCGTCATGAATTTTGTTGGGCTCAACAGGAAAGAGGGAGGCTCGCGGCGGTCAGCCCGAAATGATCCTCGAGCATGATCTCTTATTCGGCGAGAGTGAGTTCATCGAGGCCAAGGTTCTGCGCTTCGGCGGTGGTCGCCAGCACCATAGTGGCATAGTGACATAGTGACATGGCAATGTGGTCAAGCCTAGCACCTCTCGGCCCCGGTGCAAGCGGCTTCAGGGGCTGATCAGCAATTTGAGCGCCAGCAGCAGAACCACCGCGGAGACCACCCGTTTGAGCCAGTCGTGTCCCTTGCGCACCGCCACCCGCGAGGCCAGCCAGCCGCCCGAGGCATTGCCGGCGGCGAGCACCAGGCCGAGCAGCCAATCGACCTGGTCGTGCCAGATGAATACGGCCAGCGCCGGCACGGTGAGGAGCAGAACGACGAAGATCTTCACGGCATTGGCACGCACCAGGTCGAAGCCGTGGATCAGCAGGGCGGGGAGGATCAGAAAGCCGACGCCGGCCTGGACAAAGCCGCCGTAAAGCCCGACGCCGAAGAACGAGACGAGCAGGACCGTCAGGCGCAACGGGGTGAAGTGCCGTTCCTCGATGCGGAGGCGCTTGGCCGGATCGAGGAGGATGACCGCCAGCACGCCGATCATGATCCCGGCCAGCAGGCGCTGGAACAGCCGCTCGTCGATATCCACTGCCAGCAGCGCGCCGAGATAGCTGCCGGCCAGCGCCGGTGCGGTGCATAGTAGCGCCAGCTTCATCGGCAGCACACCATGGCGGCGGAACGCGCCGATGGCGACGATGTTCTGGCAGAGCACGCCGATGCGGTTGGTGCCGTTGGCCACCGCCGCCGGCAGGCCGAGGAAGATCAGCAGCGGCAAGGTCAGCAGGGAGCCGCCGCCGGCCACGATGTTGAGAAAGCCGGAGACGAAGCCGACCGCCGCCAGGGCCGGCAGCTGCCAGGTCAGCGGGTCCATCAGCGGAGTTCGCCGAGCAGGGCGCGCAGAACTTCGCCGGCCATGGTCAGGCCGAACAGCGGCGGGACCACGGAGGAGCTGCCCAAGGGGGCGCGGCGCGCCTGGTAGCTGTCGGCGGCGCCGGCCGATGCCGGCCGCGCCCCGGCCAGGGGGCGGAATTCCTCAGTGGAATAGACCACCTGGATGCCGCCGTGGACGTCGCGCCGCCGCAGCTCGCGGCGGATGATCCGGGCCAGCCGGCAGGTGCGGGTATGCGCCAGGTCCGCCACCCGCACCTGGGCCGGATCGGTCTTGTTGGCGGCGCCCATCGAGGAGATCACCGGCAGGCCACGCTCCTTGCAACTCTGCAGAAGATGCAGCTTGGCGGTGATGTGGTCGATGCAGTCGAGCACGTAGTCGTAACCGCGGTCGAGCAGTTCCGCGGAATTGTCCGCACTATAGAAGGCCTGGATCGGCTCGACCCGGGCGGCCGGGTTGATGGCCCGGCAGCGCTCGGCCATGACCTGAGCCTTGGCGCGGCCGACCGTGTCCTCCAGGGCATGCAGCTGGCGGTTGAGATTGGTGATGTCGATCTGGTCGAAGTCGATCAGGGCCAGCCGGCCGATGCCGCCGCGAACCAGGGCCTCGACCGCGAAGCTGCCCACGCCGCCCAGGCCGAAGACGGCGACCGAGGCGTTGGTCAACCGGTCGAGACCCGCCGGGCCGATCAATAACTCCAGGCGACTGAAGCGATGAGCTCCGCTCATGACGCGGTGTCCTCCTTGCCCTGCGGCAGCTGCAGAATGCGCCGGGCGTTGGCGGTGGTGACGCGGGCGGTTTCGGCTGCGGTCCAGCCGCGCAGCTCCGCGACCCGCGCGGCGACCAGGGTCAGCCACTCCGGCCGGTTGGCCTTGCCGCGGTGCGGATGGGGAGGCAGGTCCGGGGCATCGCTCTCTAGCACCAGCCATTCGGCCGGGACCGTGCGCACCACCTCGGCCAGCCGGCGCGCTTCGGGAAAGGTCACCACACCGCCGATGCCGAGGGCAAAGCCCAGGCCGATCAGCTGCCGGGCGCTTTCTAGACTGCCGGAAAAAGCGTGGGCAATGCCGCCGACCGCCGCCGCCCCGCTGTCGGACAGCAGCGCGAGCAGCCGCCCGGTGGTGCCTCGGCAGTGCAGCAGCAGCGGACGGCCGGCATCACGGGCGATAGCGATCTGTTCCCGGCACACCGCCTCCTGGACCACCAGGTTTGGGCCGGCCAGCCGGTCCAGGCCGATTTCGCCGATGGCCAGTGTGCGCGGATCAGCTGCCAGTTGCCGCAACCTTGCCGCCAACTCCGGCTGCCAGCTGCCGGCCGCCAGCGGGTGCACCCCCGGGGCCGCCCAGGCGCCGGGGGTGGCCGCCACCGTCGTCATCAGCCGCGGCCAGTCCGCTGGTTCGACCCCCGGCACCACCCAGCCGCCGATGCCGCAGCTGCGCGCAGCAGCGAGGGCCTGCGGCAAACCGCTGAGGTAATCCAGGTGGATGTGGGTGTCGACCAGCATGACTGGGCGATATGCTAGCATACCCGCGGGGCGCCCCGCCAGCGGGGCGGCTATGCGGCAAGTGCTGCCGCCGTTTGCGTCAGTTCGCTGGCGCCATCACCGACACCCTCCGGGAATTCTGTTAATATAGGGTTCATGCTCAACCTGCTCTCCAGATTGCGCCGGGCCGTTGCGAGGGCCGGCGACCGGCTCGGCGCCCGCCTGCAGCGAAACTTTTACCTCTACGCCGCCGCGCTCTTCACCGTGCTCGCGCTGCTCGACGCCGCCTCTTTCAACTATGTGGTCGGCATGCGCCAGAAGGCTTTCGATGCCATGGTGCGCAACCGGCTGATGGTGGCGCCGCCGGCCGACGATATCGTTATCGTCGATATCGATGAAAAGTCGCTGGCGGCGCTGGCCGGCGATTACGGGCGGTGGCCGTGGCCCCGCCAGGTGCTGGGGGAATTCGCCGAAAAACTCGCGCTCCGCGGCCCCCGGGCAATCGTCTTCGACATCCTGTTCAGCGACCCCGACCTGTTCAACCCGGATTCCGATGCCTATTTCAACGAAGTCATCGCCGGCAGCGACAATACCTGGTTCCCCCTGGTGCGCCTCGACCCGGCGCAGGATCGCCTGAGTTCCCTGCCGATCGGCCGCCTGCCGGGGGTGCGCCGCAGCGGATCCGAGGCCGATGGCGGGGCGACCATCGCCGTAATCCTTCCGCACTTCCCGGCGGTTCAGGCCGCGGGGCGGGTCGGGTTCAACAATATCTGGCCCGATCCTGACGGCATCGTCCGCGAGTACACGTTGCGCCGTGACGAGCATGGTTTTGAACTGCCGTCGCTGGCGTTGGCGGTGGCGCGCAGCGAAAACCCGGCGCTGGCGACGCCTGAGCGCCTGCTGATCAACTGGCGCGGCGAGCCGTTCCGCTACCCCTACGTCAGCTTCGCCGACCTCTACCGCGATCTGCAGAAGGAACGGCCGTCCCGTCCGGCCGGGGAGTTCACCGGGAAGATCGTCATCATCGGCTCCACCGCCCCCAGTCTGTTCGACATCAAGGCGACCGCTGTCAGCCGGCAGTTCCCCGGCGTCGAGATCCTGGCCACGGCCATCGACAACCTGCGGCGCGGCGACTGGCTGCAGGTCCCCGACCTCCCTTTGCTCTATCTGGCCATTACCCTGGCGATCCTGTGGGGGACCGCCGCGGCGTTCTACCGTCACGGGGCGAGCGGCAGGCTCGACCGCTTCTATGGCCTGTCCCAGTTCGGGCTGATCATTATCGCCTACGCGGCAATCAACCTGGCCAATCTCTATATCAATCTGACCGGACCGGTCATGTTCGGGTTTGTCTACTATTCCGTGGCCCGCTATTATGCTTTCGCCAGTGCCCGCGCGCTGGATGTCAGCGTGGTGGCACGCCGTCAGCCGGAAAGTGGCGCCCGCGGCTGCCTGCTGCTCCTGCGCTTCGACCTCTCCACCCGCGAGGAGGCCGCCCTGCAAAAGCTGGCCGAGGCGCTTCAGACCCGATGCAGCCACTCGCCCAGTGCCGAATTGATCAACGGGCGCCAGCGCGGGCTGTGGCGCTTGATGGAAAACACCCTGGTGTTATGCTGGCTGTATCAGGGGGAGGACGACCGGCAGTGGCAGGCGATCCGGAATGAGGCGGCGGCAATTGCCGTCGCCGTCCCCGAGGTCCTGCGCCGCAAATCGCTGGAGACGGCGCTCCCCCCTGACAGCCTGTCGTTCAGCCAGGCCGAGGGCTCGCTGGGTGACACCGATCACGCCTGGCACACCCTGTTGGGTGCCGCCCTGCAAAAGCCCGAAGGAGGAACGCCATGAGCAGACCGGTCATCTTTGCCCTGCTGGCGCTGCTGGCTTGGCCATGCATCTGCCTGGCCGAGCCGGCAACCGTGAGCAAGGCCGACAACCTCTACGAGAAGCCTTTTGCCGACGCCAAGGTTCTGGTCAAGCTGGCGGCCGGGCAAAAGATCGACATCCGGAAACGCGAAGGGGCCTGGTATCAGGTCAGCGTGGCCGGCAAACTCGGCTGGGTGCGTCT
>JBFYXI010000132.1:0-6045 GCA_041310635.1 Desulfuromonadaceae bacterium
CGGCCATCGCCCCGCTGGTCCTTGGCGCCCTGAGCTTCTCCCTGCTCGCCTCGCTCCGGGTGCTGTTCAAGGTGCTCGGCGAAGGGACGATCCGCTACACCGTCGGCAACTGGCGCCCCCCCTACGGCATCGAGTTGGTGGTCGACCCGTTGAGCGCCATGATGCTGGTGCTGGTCGCGGGGGTGGCCCTGCTCGCCACCTGCTCGGCTCTCAAGAGCGTCCAGCAGGAACTGCCCGGCCAGGAATTCCTGTTTTTTTCCATGTACATGCTGTTGATCGCCGGCCTGTTCGGCCTGGTGATGACGGCTGACGCCTTCAACCTCTACGTGCTGCTGGAGATCACCTCGATCACCACCTACGGGCTGATCGCCATGGGCAAGGATCGGGCGCCCCTGTCGAGCTTCAGCTACATCATCATGGGGTCGATCGGCGCCTGCTTCTACCTGCTCGGCGTCGGCTACCTCTACCTGCTCACCGGCACCCTGAACATGGCGGAGCTCGCCGCGATCCTGCCGACCCTCGACGCGCGGCTGGCGGTGGTCACTTCGCTGGCCTTCGTGCTGGTCGGCCTGTGGATCAAGATGGCCTTCTTCCCGCTGCACGGCTGGCTGCCCAACGCCTACTGCCACGCGCCGACCGGCGCCGGCACCCTGGCGGCGCCGCTGATGACCAAGGTCACCGTCTACCTGATGGTGCGGGTCATCCTGACCATGTTCACCCCGGAACAGGTCTTCACCCACCAGATGGTGCAGAACGGCGTGGTCTGGGCGGCGGCCCTGGCGATCCTGTGCGGATCGGCCCTGGCGCTGGGCCAGACCGACCTCAGGCGGATGCTGACCTACATCATCGTTGCCGAGGTCGGCTACATGGTCGGCGGGGTCTTCCTGGCCAACGCCAACGGCCTGACCGGGGCGATCCTGCACATCGTCAACGACGCCCTGATGACGCTGTGCCTGTTCCTCGCGGTGGCGGCCATCATCTACCGCCAGCGCAGCGTCGAACTGGTCAGCCTGCAGGGGATCTTCTACCGCATGCCCTGGACCATGGCCGCCTTCACCCTGGGGGCCCTGGCAATGATCGGCGTACCGCCGACCTGCGGCTTCTTCAGCAAGTGGTACCTGCTCCTCGGCGGGATCGAGGCCGGCCACTGGGAATTCGTGGCAGCCCTGGTCATCAGCAGCCTGATCAACGTGGTGCTCTTCTTCCGGATCATCGAGGTCGCCTACTTCGGCGCGCTCGACGGGGGGCATGCCCATCATCATGAAGAGGGCGAAGAGCGCGAGGCGCCGGGCTGGATGCTTACGCCGCTGCTGACCACCGCCGCCCTCTTGATCGTGGTCGGCCTGGGCACCGGCCAGCTGGTCGACAAGGTCATTCGCCTGATGATTCCGGCGGGCTTCTAGTCGAACTTTATCTGCTAATTCGCGAGTGGGGATGATGTCACCAACCGTATCGATCTTGCCGCTGGCCGCCGTGCTGATCTCCCTGTTGGGGGCGGGCGCGATCCTGCTCTCGGACCGGCGCCCCAACCTGCGCGAGGGGTGGACGATCCTGGCCGCCCTCGGCAAGCTGGTCATCGTCCTGGCGCTGGTCCCCGGGGTACTGTACGGCAGCGGCTATGTCTTCACCCTGGCGGAAGTGCTCCCCGGGGTGCCGATCCAGCTGCGGGTCGACGCCCTCGGCATGGTCTTCGCCCTGGTGGCCTCATTCCTCTGGCTGTTCACCTCGATCTACTCGATCGGCTACATGCGGGCTCTCGACGAGCATGCCCAGACCCGCTACTTTGCGTCCTTCGCCGTGGCCATCTCGGCGACCATCGGCATCGCCTTTTCCGCCAACCTGCTGACCCTGTATCTCTTCTACGAGATGCTGTCACTGTCGACCTACCCGCTGGTCACCCACGAGCAGAACGGCGAGGCCCGTTCCTCGGGGCGCAAGTACCTGACCTACATCCTCGGCACCTCCATCGGCTTCGCCCTGCCGGCCATGCTGCTCACCTATGCCGCGGCAGGGACCCTCGACTTTACCGTGGGAGGGATCCTCGCCGGCAAGGCCTCGCCGGAGCTGCTGGCCATCCTGACCGTGCTGTTTCTGTTCGGCTTCGCCAAGGCCGGGCTGATGCCGTTCCACGGCTGGCTGCCGGCGGCGATGGTGGCGCCGACCCCGGTCAGCTCCTTCCTGCACGGCGTGGCCGTGGTCAAGGCCGGGGTGTTCGCGATCCTGCGGGTGATCTTCGACATCCTCGGCCCCGGCACGCTCAAGGCGGCCCATCTCGGCACCCTGATCACCACCATCGCCGCGGTGACCCTGCTGGTCGCCTCGCTGATCGCCCTGACCCAGGACAATCTCAAGCGCCGGCTGGCCTACTCGACAGTCGGTCAGCTCGCCTATATGGTCCTGGGCGCGGGGATGCTCTCCGCCGCCGGGATGGTCGGCGGCATCCTGCACCTGGCCATGCACGCCTTCGGCAAAATCACCCTGTTTTTCTGTGCCGGGGCGATCTACGTGGCCAGTCACAAGAAATACATCAGCCAGATGGACGGCCTCGGCCGGCGCATGCCGGTTACCTTTTTTGCCTTTTTTCTCGGTGCCATGAGCATCATCGGCATGCCGCCGCTGGGCGGCTTCATCAGCAAGTGGCACCTGGTCGTCGGCGCCCTGCAGGCCGATCAGATCGGGCTGATGGTGGTGCTGCTGTTCAGCTCGCTGCTCAATGCCGCCTATTTCCTGCCGATTGTCTACCGGGCGTTCTTTGCTGCCCCCGCCGTGGAACTGGAATCGGGCATCAAAGAGGCCCCGCTCTTCTGTCTGGTGCCGCTGTGTGTCACCGCCCTGTTGTCGTTGGGGTTCTTTTTCTATCCCGATCTCTTTCTGCGCCTGGCCAAGCAGGCGCTTGGCCTCTAGGAGAACGCTTTGAAACCCAGGCGAGAGTGGGACTGGTTCGATCACCCGCACAATCTGCGCCGGCTCCGGATCGGCTTTTACGTGGTCCTGGTGCTGCTGGTGCTTCCCGACCTGTTTATTCACAAGCATACCCTCTTCTCCAGCGTCGAGGGGTGGCCGGGCTTCTACGCCCTGTTCGGCTTCATCGCCTGCGTGGCGATCATCCTCATTTCGAAACTGCTCGGATACTGGCTGAAGCGGCCGGAGGATTATTATGACCGCTAGCCTGCACCCGGCCCTGATCTTCTTCCTCGGCGCCGCCCTGGTGGCCCTGCTGCCGCTCGTCGCCCGCAAGACGGTGATCCTGGCAGTGCCGCTGCTTGGCTTTTTCCTGGTCCTCGGTCTCGATCCGGGGGTTTTTTGGCACTACACGCTGTTCGGTCACGATCTCGCCCTGCTGCGCGTCGACAAGCTGAGCAAGGCCTTCGGCTTCATCTTCACCATCAACGCCTTCGCCTGTTTCCTCTACGCCCTGCACCTGAAGAGCCGCGGCGAGCATATCGCCGCGCTGGCCTATATCGGCGCCAGCCTTGGCGCGGTCTTCTCTGCCGACCTGATCAGCCTCTATCTCTTCTGGGAGGTGATGGCGATCACCTCGACCTTCCTGGTGCTGGCCCGCCGCACCGAGCGGGCCTATGGGGCCGCCTACCGCTACGTCCTGATGCATATCTTCGGCGGCCTGCTGCTCCTTGCCGGCATCCTCCTGCATGCCTACACCACCGGTTCCGTAGCCTTCACCGGTTTTACCGAGCAAACGCCGGGGACCTGGCTGATGCTCCTCGGCTTCCTCGTCAACGCAGCGGCGCCGCCCTTCTCGGCCTGGCTCTCCGACGCCTACCCGGAGGCGACCGTGACCGGCGGCGTGATCATGACCGCCTACACCACCAAGACCGCGGTCTACACCCTGCTGCGCGGCTTCCCCGGCTGGGAGATCCTCATGGTGGTCGGCTGCGCCATGGCGGTCTACGGGATCATTTACGCCATCCTCGAAAATGACATGCGCCGCATCCTGGCCTACTCGATTATCAACCAGGTCGGCTTCATGGTCTGCGGCGCCGGCATCGGTACCGCCATGGCGATCAGCGGCGTGGTGGCCCACGCCTTCTGCCACATCATCTACAAGGCCCTGTTGTGGATGAGTGCCGGGGCGGTCCTCTATATGACCGGCAAGAGCAAGTGCACGGACCTCGGCGGGCTCTACAAGACCATGCCGCTGACCATGATCTTCGGCACCATCGGCGCCCTGGCGATCTCCTCCTTCCCCGGGTTCTCCGGCTACACCAGCAAGCCGATGATCATCGAGGCCGGGGTCCACGAGGGGCTTTACTGGGTGTGGATGGTGCTGGAAGTTGCCTCCGCCGGGGTGTTTCTCCATGCCGGGATCAAGTTCCCCTACTTCGTCTTCTTCGCCAAGGACAACGGCCTGCGCCCGGGCGAGCCGCCGCGCCACATGCTGGCGGCGATGGCCATCATGGCCTTCCTGTGCATCTTCCTCGGCCTCTACCCGCAGCCGCTTTACGCCATCCTCCCCTACACCGTGGACTTCCACGCCTATACTTTCGAGCACACGCTCAACCAACTGCAGCTGCTGATGTTCTCGGCCCTGGCGTTCTTCCTGCTGCTGCCGCTGCTCAAACGCACCGAGACGATCTCGCTGGATACCGACTGGTTCTACCGCAAGGCGGGAGGGCAGGTGTATCGTGGCTGCGCCTGGGTCTTCGACGGCCTCAACGCCTGGGCCAACCGGGTCTTTGCCCAGGAGCTGCCACGGCAACTCACCAGGTTCTTCACCGAGCCCGGCGGCAACCTGCAGCGCTACGGAGTCAGGCTGTGGGCCGAATACAGCGGCACCGACCTGTCGCAGTCCCGGCTCGAAGAGCAGATCGAACGGCGCAGCCGTCTTGCCACTTATCCGGTCGGCGGCGGGGTGCTGCTGGCGGTGCTGCTGATCACCCTGCTGACCCTGGTGCTGCTCCTCTAGCCGCCCGCAGTCTGATTGGCAGCGCCAGGTTGCGCGACCGGCATCACCGGGAGCTGTTCGTCAAGACCGGCAGGTTCTGGGCAGCAGACGTATCGATTAACGCAACAGGGGCGGAGCCGCGAGTGGCTCCGCCCCTGTTGCGTTTATGGGGGGGATATGCGCAGGGGCAGGTGGTGCACACCTGCCCCTGCGGGTTTATCGGACGGGGTGGTTACTTGAACTCGGCACGACGGTTTTTGGACCAGGTCGTCTCGTCATGGCCATCCACCGCCGGGCGCTCCTCGCCGTAACTGATCGTTGCAACGCGTCCGCCGTCAACGCCAAGGATAGTCAGGTAGCTTTTAACTGCCATGGCGCGCCGTTCGCCGAGGGCGAGGTTGTACTCGTCGGAACCGCGCTCGTCGCAGTGACCTTCGATGGTTACCTTGACTGTCGGGTTGGTTCGCATCCAGGCGGCATTACGTTCAAGAGCCTGGCGGGCCGCAGGCTGAAGGGTGAAGGAATCGTAATCGAAGTAGATGGTTTCAAGCTTGCTGCCATCCTGGGTGGAGAGCGTCGCTGTCGAAGACGTCGGCGCCGGCTGGCTTTGGGCTTCCGCTCCGGCCGTGGCAGCTGTTTCGCCGGATGGCGCGGCCGCGACCGGTGCGGCAGGTGATTGGGTGGCATCAACGGCTTTTTTGGCACATCCGCCGAAGCACAGCAGAGCGGCCATGGCAGTCCCTGTCAATAGGGCTATGCGTTGCATATTTCTCTCCTGATCGTTAGTTGGTTTCGGTCACCGCAGCGGGAGCCGCGGCAGGTTCAGCCGGAGCCGCCTCGGCGTCACCGGGGGCGGCAGCGGTGCGCCACGGCATGCCCCGGCCCCCCTGCGGGGAATCGCCCGGCTGCAACACGCCGTGCGAAGGTCAACTCCAATCTCAGGAGATTGCTTCTGGGGGGATAAAGATTTCTGCGTGGATATCCTTGAGCGTCAGGGTAACGGTTACGGGAATTGGCGACGGATGAGGCCTTCCCGCACGTTGCTGCAGCTCCTCGACCGGAGCCAGGATGACGTCGAGCGCCCGCTTGGGTTTGATCTTCGAGGGCTTGCCTTCGAGAGGGCTGCACTCGGCGGCAATGAA
>JBFYXI010000180.1:0-20611 GCA_041310635.1 Desulfuromonadaceae bacterium
CTTGATCAAGGCGGCGGCACCAGCTGCGGTCAGGAGGTGACCGATGTTGGACTTGACTGAGCCGATGATACAGCGCCCCCCCCCCGGCCCGCCATGACCCCACAGCTGGCGGAGACTGGCCACTTCGACGGCATCACCGACCGGGGTGCCGGTGGCGTGACATTCGATCAGGTCAACGTCATCCGGGTTCCAGCCGGCCCGGTCATAGGCGCTACGCATGGCGCGCAGCTGCCCTTCCGACATGGGGGCCAGCAGGCTGCCGCCGACATCGTTGGCCAGGCCGATGCCGCTTATGACTCCGTAAATACAGTCGCCATGCGCCACGGCATCTTCGGTACGTTTGAGCAGGAGCAGGCCGGCGCCCTCACCCACGACCAGGCCATCCCCGGCGGCGTCGAAGGGCGCGCAGATGCCTCTTCTGGACAACGCGCGCAGCTGCGAAAAACCCATCTGGGTGAAGAGCGGGTCCGGTCGTGAAACCCCGCCGGCCAGCATCGCATCGACCCTGCCGGCGAGCAGTTCGTCCATAGCCAGCTTGATGGCATACAGGGACGAGGCGCAGGCGGCGTCAATGGTACAACAGCCGCCACCCAGACCAAGGGCCTGAGCCAGAATCCCGGCGGGCAAACCGGCAGGATAACGGTTTAGCGCAGAGGTGGGGACGGGAGAGGAGGCCTTTCCAGTCAAGCATTCTTCAAACGTTCGCCCCAGCCAGTTGCGGGTGAGCAGGGACGCGGTTTCGCTCGGCAGAGCCAGGTTGCCGACAATGACCCCCACCCGCATCCGGTCCAGCGGCGCGGTCACGCCGTCGTCGAAGGCGCGTTTGCCGGCATGGATCAGCAGGTGGAAGAGTGGGTCAAGCCCCTCCAACCGTGCCGCATCGACAGCAAGTCCCGGGAGTGTCGCTGCAGAAGGGAGACGGTCGATAAAGCAGCCGCTGCGGGAATAGACCCTGTCGGCTTTCCCCGTTTGCGGATCGAAGAATGCATCCGCCGGAAGTATCCAACGGCCGTCCGGGATCTCGCGAAAGGAACTCCTGCACCCCTCAATATTGCTCCAGAAAGCAGACAAATCGGGCGCATCGGGGAAAATCCCCCCAATGCCGGTAATGGCTACGCCTGGGTGTACCGTCTTCATCAAGCGACGTCCAGTTCAGCACACTCTGTTTGCGACAGCTGATTGCGGATAAATGCCCGCTGCAGGGATGCATCAATGATGCATTCGTAATTTTCCAGGCGCGCAATCAGTTCGCCGCTGTTTCTCTCCAGAAACTCGATATCTGCGCAAGCGCTGTGGGTTCGTTCTGAAGTCACCTTGACCAGGACCTGCACCCCTGTGGGCGGGAAACTGTCCTGGAATTGGCGGTAACGACCGGCGAAAGTGGGGAGTGAACCGCAGCCGGAACGCTCGAAACTCCACAGAATCATCAACTGAAAAGCACTGTCGATGACCAGGGGGTCGGCAAGCCAGGAATTCCGCAACGGCTGCTTGATCCAGCTTTCCGGTTTTGGCGCCGTCTTCACCATGGCAGTGATACCCGAGGGTGAGTAGCCGTCGATGGTTTCGATTCCCTGCAACAACGCACCGTGAAAGAGTCGCTCAGGGGTGTAGATGGGACCGGCGTACGGGACGTACGGCACGGCTGGCGGATTGTCAATCGAGCGGATGCCTTGCGGCAATTGGGTAGTCAATACGATCTCAGCCCGTGCGTGCAGGAGACTGTTCCTGCTGCCGGTCAGTTCGACCGGGACGAGGTAAAAGGAATCATGCTTTTCAGCTCGCCCGGCCATGACTCTGAGAACGCAGGGAGTGCCTTGATCAAATACCACGCCTTTACAGATGCGCAGGTTGTTGAAACCATGGAACCGAAAGCCGGGATTACCGTGCAGAGCGCCATGGGCAAGCCATTCCACGATCATGGCCATGGGCAGGACGGCTTTCCCATCGATCACATGGGAGCGCAGAAACGGATATTCCTCAATATTCAGCGTGAGATTGAAAGCTTCGCTAAGGGGACTGGTTGGCACCGGTGAGTTGACAGCCAACGATTCAGCCGACGTGCCGGCCAGAGCCATGACTTCGACCGGAGCCTCTGCTGTGGCTATTTCTCGTAGCAGCACCTCTCCTCCCGCTTTCAAGCCAATCAGGTCGATCCCCTCACTGGCAAAAACTTTTTTCAGCGCTGGCGTTACCATGCCGCCGTCCCATGGCCCCCAGTTGATGCTGACGGTACGACATGCGGGGCGGCGGCGGGATTCGGCTTGGGCCAGCTTGTTGAGCACTTCGTTGGCAACGGCATAGTCGACCTGGCCGCGGCGGCCAAAACGCCCTGATGTGGATGAAAAAAGCGCGATGAAGCGCAGGTCGTCGGAGGCGGTCGCCGCAAGCAGCGCCCGCAATCCCGCCACCTTGGTGCCATAAACCAGGCCAAACTGCTCCAGGGTCTTGTCGCTGATAAGATGGTCGGCCAGGACGCCTGCCCCATGGATAATTCCGCGTATCGGCCCGTATTCCCGCCGGATTTCCCCGAACAGGTAAGCAACTGCCTCACCGTCTCGAATATCGACGGAGCGGTATACGGCCTGGCCGCCCTGCTCGGCAATTTTTGCCAGAGTGTCCCTGATCTCCCGCCCGGCGATGATCGCCTGGTAGCGTTCCTCAATCGCGCGGGGGTGAAGTTTTTTGGTGGCATGTTCAACGATGGCGCGCTTGATTTGGCTTTCATCATCTAACGGCGTCAGCCATGCTGGTTCCGGGCGCGGTTCCATACTGCGCCCCAGCAGAACCAGCAGCGGTTGCCAGGCGCCTGCAAGGGCGACGGCCGTGGCAGCAGTAACCCCTCGTCCGCCACCAGTCATCACGACCACCTCCCCGGCCTGCAAAGGCGCAGTTGCGGGCGGAGCCAGCGCCGGAAGATCGATCACCTTGAGGGTGGTTCGACCCATCGGGGTCAGACCGACTTCCAGAGGATCGGCCAGCGAAAGTTCCTTCGCCAGCGCCCGGGCCTCGGCTGGGATATCGACGAAAAGTCCCGTGTCAAGCGCCTTGCAGGATACTTCGCTCCATTCGCGGGCGGCAGTTTTCACCAGTCCCGCAAGCCCCCCGGAGAGTGGGTCAGTAAGTGTCGTGCCGCTGCCAAAACCGAAGGAACCATCCAGATGCGATATGGTCGCAAACAGAGCGCCGCCGTTTTTGCCGGCCCGGCGCAGTGCCGGGGCAACGCTTTTGGTGAGCAGGAAAGCGTTGTCAAAGAAGCTGTCATCGGCCCCCCCCGCCGGTGTACAGATAACCAGACCGACCAGATCGGCAGGCACACTCATAAAGGCATCTTCGATAGCAACCAAACGTACGTCGCGTCCGGAAGCGCTCAGCAGGGAGCACAGCTCTGAGGAAAGCCCGGAACCGTCGTCCGTAATCCACAGGGGGCCCTGGTGTGCAAGCGGTAACGTCTGGGTCCCTGCAGGCAGCGGTACCGGGACGATGGTGCTGCGGTTGACGGAACCACCGGCATCCCCGCTGCTGTCCGCAGCGTTTGTCGTCGCGGTGCCTACAGGAATTGGCTGCGCTACCGGGCGTTCTTTGGATAGAGCGCCAGGTGCGGCGCCGGCGCCCAGATGGCGGGCGATCTCACCCAGCGTATGCAGGGTCCCCAGGTGCTCCGGGCCGATAACCGGCGACCCGGGAAGTCGCTCCTGAAGCGCTGACAAGATTTCAACCCGTTTGATCGAATCGATGCCAAGATCCGAGTCAAGCCCCATCTCCAGCTCCAGCATCTCGACCGGGTAGCCGGTTTTCTCACTGACCACCGCCAGCAAGGTTTCGGCAACACGTTCAGACTGGTCGGACTCATCGGCGCGGTCTGACACGTTCTCAACTCTGGCGGTTCCGGCACCGAGGTGGCGGGCGATCTCACCCAGCGTATGCAGGGTCCCCAGCTGCTCCGGGCCGATAACCGGCGACCCGGGAAGCCGCTCCTGCAGCGCTGACAAGATTTCAACCCGTTTGATCGAATCGATGCCGAGGTCCGAGTCAAGCCCCATCTCCAACTCCAGCATCTCGACCGGGTAGCCGGTTTTCTCGCTGACCACCGCCAGCAAGGTTTCGGCAACATGGTCCGACTGCCGCTGGGCTGAAGCAGTTGGCGGCGCCACGGGGGGGGGCGCTGGCTGGGCACATGCCGTGGCAGCAGGAGCTGACGCGGCCGATGTGAAAGCTGACGGCAGCGGCGCGGTAACGCCCGAAATCCCCCCCTGGAGCAGCAGCTGCTGCTGTTCCAGCAACAGCTGTATCGTTCTGCCGGCGGCATCCTGACTTTCCAGAAAGCGGCGATGCAATTGCGCGGTCTCATCCTGCATGCGCATCAGCGCCGCCATCCCCTCTCGGGTCACCCGCAGTGACTCGGCCAGGGCGACATGGGCTGGTGACGTTGAGGGAACCCTTTCGTCTGATGGCGCAGCAGCAGCGGGCACCGCAGGCCGTGGCGGGACCGCCGGGCGCGGTGCTTTCGGTTTAACATAATTAGCGCCATTCAAATTGATCGTCAGGGTCGGTTTTTTGCCATCGGCTGGCGGAGCAGGGCAATACCCCTCATCCCACCGTGCAAGAGTGACATGATAGCCGAGCACAGCCAGTTGGGCCAGGCAACGAGCCAAGTCTGCGATGCCGGAACGCCGGCCTCCGGAAACATCAAGCGCCACGACGGCATGCGGTCGGTCGGCAACAATCGCAGCCACCAGACCAGACAAACGGGCACCAGGGCCGACTTCTATGAATGTGCGGATGCCAGCTGCATACATGGCTTCGATTTCAGCAACAAATTCGACCGGCCGGGCCAGTTGCCCGGCCAGGAGCTCCCTGACCTCACCCTCACCTGCCGGGTAGCAGGCAGCGGTGCTGTTGGCATAGACCGGTATCGTCCCCTTGCCAATGGCTATCCCGGAGAGAGCCTCCCGCAATGGAACTGCAGCTTCGGCAACCAGTGGACTGTGGAAGGCAGCGGCTACCGGCAGGCGCTTGCAGGACAGTTTACGGGAGACACAGGCCTCGGCAGCACGGGCTATCTCTGAACTGCTGCCGGACAGCACGGCCTGGCTCGGCGTATTGCGATTAGCGATAACCAGATCAAGTTTTTCTTCGGCAAGCAGCTGCTGCACATCCGCCAGTGAGGCGGATATCGCCAGCATGGAGCCCCTGTCGCTGTTACCGCTCGCCATTAACTGGCCGCGGAGGCTTGACAGGGCATGGAAGGAAGCTTCATCGAAACGGTTTGCCGCACACAGGGCGGTCAGCTCGCCATAGCTGTGGCCAGCGGCAGCATCCGCGGCAAGACCGAACGATTCCAGCACCCGCAATGCGCCCAGGCTGACGGCGCCGATGGCGGGCTGAGCCGCATTGGTGGCGCGCAGAGCCGCTTCCTGGGCATCCCGATCTTCATCGTTGAACGCGGTTGGCGGATAGATCAGGTCCGACAGGCGCACGCCCTCCGTTGCAGGAAATCCCTGATCGGCGGCCGCAAGGCTCTCGAGCATCTGCGGGAAGGCGCAGGCCAGATCACGCAACATGCCGGTATATTGGGACCCCTGGCCGGGAAAGAGCACGCCAAGCTGACCTGGTACGTCGCCAACTGCATACCAGGCGCCGTCGGGAGTGCTCCATGCCGAGGCCGGCTGTTTGCGCAGCATGGCCAGCGCCTTGCTGCACAGTGCTTTTAACGCCGTTTTCTCCTGTTCAACAACCAGCGCCAGACGGCAGGGGGCTGACGGGTCAAAGGCTGCGCGGAGAGTTGCCGCCATGGTGCGGATTTCAAGCCAGCCAGTCCGGTCCGCCACTTCGGCAACGGTTGTTTCCAGGGTCACGGCGTCGGCAGCGGAAAATGGCAGAATCTGCACGGTGCCGTCCCAGTCAGCCACGGCAGCTGCCGGTGCATATTCTTCGAGGACGACATGGAAATTGGACCCGCCGAAGCCGAGGGCACTGACCCCGGCCCGACGCGGATGGCCGTTCCTGGAGAGCCAGGGGCGCTTGACACTGGTGAGGTAGAAAGGTGAAGGTCCCTCGGAGATTTCACGTAACGGTTGTTGCACCTTGATGGTGGGAGGAATGACTTTATGATGCAGAGCCAGGGCGGCCTTGATCAGGCCGGCCGCGCCGGCCGCCGCCTTGGTGTGGCCGATTTGCGATTTGACTGATCCGAGGGCGCACCACGGCCGGTCGGCTTCGCCGTAGATGTCGCGCAGTGCCAGAACCTCCACTGCATCGCCGACTTTGGTGCCGGTACCGTGGGCTTCCACCAGACCGATGCTGTCAGGAGTGACCCCGGATCGCTGATAGGCGTCCAGCAGGGCTTTCTTCTGCCCCGACGCACTGGGGGTGTAAATCGCTTCACCCTTGCCGTCACTGGAGGAACCGATGCCGCGAATGGTCGCATAGACCCGGTCGCCATCGCGTTCGGCATCGGCAAGGCGCTTGACGACCACAATGCCGAGCCCCTCGCCGAGGATAGTACCGTCCCCCGCAACGTCGAACGGCTTGGCTTCACCGGTGGGAGACAGCGCCGGAGTTTTGCTGAAGCACATGTACATGAAGATATCGTTGAACGTATCGATACCTCCGGTCACAACCATGTCGGACTTGCCGGTGGCCAGTTCGAGAGCGGCCAGGTGCAGGGCACTCAGGGAACTGGCGCAGGCGGCATCCACGACGCAGTTGGTGCCCCCCAGGTCAAATTGCTTGCTGATCCTGCCGGCAACCACATTGCCAAGCAGCCCGGGAAAAGAATTTTCCTGCCAGGAAACATAGGAGTCAGCGATACGCTGCACCACGTCCTCAGCGGTGACGTCATCCACGCCAGAGTCTTTGAGGGCCGCCCGCCAATGGGGATGGCCAAGGCGTGCGCCAAGCGGAATCACCAGTTCAAGCGTTCCGGTGACCCCGAGGATCACACTGACCCGGTCCCGGTCATAGCTGCGGTCAGCACCATAGCCGGCATCCTTCAGAGCCTGACCGGCGGCCACCAGACCCAGCAACTGCGAGCTGTCTATCGCCTCCAGGGTGGCAGGCGGAATATTGTATTCCATCGGATTGAATGGGATGTCGGCAAGGAATCCGCCGCGACGTCCATAGGTCATGTCGGGGGATTTAGGGTCCTGGTTATAGTAATCCTGGACCCGCCAATGGGTTGCCGGAATGTCGCTGATTGCGTCGACCCCTTCCCGGATCGCGGCCCAATAGGCCGTGCTGTCTTCGGCCCGGGGAAAGAGGCAGCCAATGCCGATAATGGCCAGAGGGGTCAGGTTGGCGGGGTTTGCCCGATTAACTGGATCCTGTGTCACGCAAAGTACTCCTTGATCTGTCGGTCTTCAAGCGGTGTTACCGCAAAATCTGCAGGGAGTTGCTGGTTCTGACAACGAAGCATGTTGGCGCGGGCAAGCACGGCCGCGCCGAACAGAATGTTGCGGGCAACCGTTGCCACCCGGCGCTGTTCCGGCGCTTCCAGGAAACTGCCGGCCACCCATTCATTGAAGGCGCCCATCGCCGGGCCACACCAGATCTGATAATCCATTGCCCGGCCAGCAGTACCATCCTTTGCCCAGTGTGCTGCCTGCCCCAGATACCAGCGAAAAACCAGGGCCATGCGATGCTTCGGATCACGCGCGGCGCGCTCGAGTTGACGCGGATCGCGCTGCAGGAAATAAGCCTGGGTATCACGCCAGATGTCGGCGATTTTCGCCTGGAAAAAGGTCTTCTCCAGCTTGTCGCGTTCGGCGATCGGGATACTTTCCAGACCGTCATGGCTACGATAGAGGTCATAGAGCCTTGCCGCACGCATCGGAAACATGGTGCCACGCTTCAACACCTGTACGGTGACCCCCATTTCGAACATGTCTGCAGCCGGCGCCATGGCCACATCGGCCTGCCGGGTCGCGGCCAGCATCTTGCGCACCGCAGCCGAAGTCGAAGATTCGATGCAGGCCTGGTTGACAGACCCGGTCATGATGTAGGCGGCACCCATGGCAAACGCGGCGGCAGCGGCAGCAGGCGTGGCGATTCCACCCGCCAGCCCGACCCGCAGCCTGGCATCATAACCGAATTTCCGCTCCATCCGCGCAGCCAGAGAGGCAATCGTCGGGAACAGGGCCAGGGCCGGGCGGTTGTCGGTATGCCCGCCGGAATCTGCTTCGGCGGTCAACTCCTGGGCCATCGGGATCCGGGCCGCAAGCTCCGCCTGTTCCGCGCTAAGGACTCCCTGATCCAGCAGTTGCCTTAACAGTTTCTCGGGCGGCGGGGAGAGGAATTTCTCGGCCAGCTCTTCCCTCGACACCTTGGCGATGATCCGGTTCGGCACAACAATCTCGCCATTTGCGGCACGATGGATGTTGTGCGTGCGGTAGCGGACCAGCGGCAGCGTGAGGTCAAGAAATGCCGACGCCTCAACCAGTCGCACGTTTTTACGGATGTACAACTCGGCGAGTGCGGCCTCCAGATCCGGTTCCTGGGGAGAATGAATCAGGTTGAATCCACATGGGAATTCTTTTCCGGTTAAACGATCAACGGCCGCCTCGACCTCGGCAAACGCCACCCCCGCCGCCCCAAAAAAACCAAGCATGCCAGCCTGTCCCAACGCTTCTACCATGGCTGCGGAGCTGATCCCTTTGGCCATGGAACCACCAAGATAAGGATAGCGGATGCCGATTTCGCGACAAAACTCCCTGTCGCCAAGCTGTCCCGGCAATAACGGCGGAACGTAAACGGCTAGCGCCCCGTGGTTCGGCCCAAAGCACGACAGACCGACGGGTTGCGAAATTTTCCTGAGGGTTTCTGAAGAGATAAGGTTCGTCTTTTGTGATCTCAATTGCAATGCTCTTTCGCAAAAATTGCTTTGTCCTGCGCTTTTCCCCGATCCATCGGGCTTGCCCCACGGACAATGAATCCTTTCCGCTTAGCTCAATTGGTCCTTCTGATCAGAAACAAGAGGCCAGGCAAATCGCCTAACCTCTTGTTTTTACAGGATCGAAAACGGGATTCGCAGGCTGACCGGCATTTCAGGATTTTCTGCAAATATCATCTAGTTACGAGCACTTACCGCCGTGCAAAGGCTATTGAAGTCCGATGAAATCAGGGTGATTCTATACACCAAAGTGAAAGGAGAGTGAAACCTTTTCCTCGGGGTACTCATGCTCTTGAGGGAATGATGCAAGCACACGTGCCCACGTAGTGACGTGTGTAAGTGAAATATCACGAGACATTTCAGCTACCTGCGTGACAAATAGAAAGCCAGCCTCTCATCGGAGGGACCTGCCGATGAATTCAGCAGCCAGCGTCACCGTCGCGCAGAGAACTCCTCCCCAGCAGATATCCACCGCGGCCATTCGGACCGGCCAGTGGCGCAGGGTCGCCCGGTTGGTCAGATCGTACACGGCGTAGACGGTGACCCCGTAAAGAAACCCCCAGCCAAGTGCCGACCACACCGGATTCGAGGGGTCGACCCGGGGGAGCGCAAAGAGCACGATCCCCCCGGGCAAGGCCAGGTAGACCCCGGCGGCGGCCAGCAGCCGCGGCTTGATGGTCTCCCCCTCGACGGTTATCGCCCGGGCGGGCAACGGGGCAAAGGCCAAGGTAAGGAGAACCAGAAAGACGATCAGCAAGCACTTGAAGGGGAAAAAACTCATCTTATAATTCTAACAGCCGATATCTCTAATTGCAATTTGGCATAAGCCGGCAAGACCTGCCGTTGCCTGCCCTTCTGCTATCGTTTTTAGAAAGAGATCTGTTGCGAGGCGAGACATTCCTGCGCATTGGAACTGCTGCCAGCCTGGTCTGCACCGGCAGATTTCGTGCCGACCAGTCGGTCCTACAAGGGAGGCGTCCAAATGAAGATGACCGTCGTTGGTATTCTCTGCGCGGGACTATTGGTGAGTGCTTGTGCGGGCGAACGTCCGACCAATCTGGGTGTGGTCAACGGCACCCTGAGCGCCTGTCCGGATTCTCCCAACTGCGTTTTCAGCCAGTCCGTCGACGAGCGCCATCGAATCGAACCGTTTGCCACCGGCGGCGATCCGGAGGCCGCCTTTGCCAGGCTCACCGAGATCATCAGGCGCCGTCCGGACGCGACCGTGATCGACAGTACCGGCAGCTATCTGCGGGTGGAGTTGCGCACCAGATTTTTCACCGATGACGCCGAATTCCTGCTGGACCGGGAGTCCCGGCTCATCCAGTTGCGCTCCGCCTCGCGCGTCGGCTATTCGGACCTGGGAGTGAACCGGCGCAGGATCGAGGAAATCCGCAGGCAATGGCAGCGCGCGGAGTGAAAAGACCGTCAGCCGCGGAGCGAGATCAGCCCGTCCTGTTGCCGGATCGAGCGAGAGCCGTGGCTATGGCTTGCTCCAGGGGCGTCGGCTCATGGGGGATCAGCTTGCGGATCTGACTCTCGTGACAGACCACCGGGTTGCCCAGGCCTTCGAGCAGCGCCTCGACGACCGCCCGGTCGAGCGTACTGAACAGGCTGACCCAGCGGCTGACGATGCCGGCCGGGATCCCCGGGACCGGCAGGAAGAGATTGATCGTTCCCGCTGCCTTGGCGAAAAGTTCCAGCAACTGCCGGTAGCTGACGACCTCATCGCCGCAGATGTCGAAGGTGCTGCCGGCGGTGCGTTCATCGTCGAGACAGCCTGCCAGGTAGTACAATACATCTTCAAGGGCGATCGGCTGGCACAAGGTGTCGAGCTTTTCTGAAGCGAGAAGAAATGGCTGGGTTTTTACCAGGTAGCGCAGCAGTTCGAAGGATGCCCCGCCGGCACCGAGAATAATCGCGGCCCGGAGCGTGGTGGTCTTAAAGCTTCCTTTGGCCAGAAGTTGCGCCACCTCGCCGCGACTGGCCAGATGGTCTGACAGAGCGGCGGTTTGTTCGCCGAGTCCGGAGAGATAGATTACCCGGCGCACTCCGGCCCGATCGGCAGCCTTGACGAAATTTTCGGCCGCCGCCCTGTCAAGAGACCGGCAGTGGTCAGCGCCGGACGACAGCGAATGGACCAGATAATAAGCCGTATCGATCCCTTGCAACGCCTTGCTGAGTGTCCGCGGCTTGAGCAGGTCGCCGATGGCCGTCTCGACACCGGCCGGCATCCTCCCTGCCGGTTTTTTCCGGTAAAGGCAACGCAGCCTCTTGCCGCGCGCAAGGAGCAGCGGAACGAGCGAACGGCCGATGAAACCACCGGCGCCGGTCACCAGGAGATCCGCACGATTTTCCATTCGTCAGCTTTCTTCGAAGGATATTCCCTGTATCGCCCGTACACCTGTCGATCCGGCGGCTTCCGGTATCACAACCGGCCCGGTGCCCGGGGAGATGCGCTAATAGTCGACCTCCCGGGCACAGAATAGACGCGCGCCGTCAAAAAAGAACAGACTTCATCTGCCGGCAGTATACCACGTCGCCTTGTCAGTGCCGTGCTGGACTAGGTGGCCATGTTCGACCAGTTCCAGGCGCGGCCTTCAGTCTGTAAATCGCTCGGGAGACGTCCGGAGTCGTCACGTTCAGAACTGTTTTTAGAACAGTCCGACTTACAGCCTTTCCGGCTGAAGGTCGTTGCCCCTTGCCCTGCATCGTGCATAGCATGGGCCGGCAATGATCCGCGCTTAGCTCCTGTCCAGGCCTGTCAACAGCCGCAGGTACTCCCGTTGGCTTTCCCATACGCAGCAGGAAATGAAATTGACGAACAGTTCGTCACGCCCCTGGTTCGACTCGCGCAGTGCGGTAATGTAGTCGCCTCTGAGCACCGGGGGGATGATAGTGATCGGGTAGCCGGATTGCAGCAGAACCAGATTCATCAGTAGCCGCGCCGTCCTGCCATTGCCATCGACAAAGGGATGGATGGTCACCAGTTTCAGGTGCAACTGCGCGGCGTAGACGACTGGATGCTGTTGCCGAAGAGCGGGAACGTCCGCAAAGAACGCCGCCATGCATTCGGGAATCTCCGCAGGGGGCGGTGGAAGATAATCCGTGCCGGTGATGATGACATTGCGATTGCGATAGCGGCCGGCCTGTTCGGGGTCGATCCGGTAGTAGAAAAGGCGATGCAGTTCGAGGACATCCTGCTCGCTGATCTCACCATTGCGGGCAAGACGATACAGCAGATCAAATGCCTCGCTGTGGCCGATCGCCTCGAAGTGATCCTTGAGCGGCTTTCCCCCCACGGTGATCCCGTCTTCAAGCACCACCTTGGTTTCGCTCTCGGTCAGGCTGTTCCCTTCAAGGGCGTTGCTCGACCAGGTCAGTCCGATCCGGTAGTACTCCTTCAACTGGCGCATCTCCTCCTCATCCAAGGGCCGGTTCGCCTTGATCTTTTCCTGGAGCACATCGATATCCGCCAGCCTGTTGTGGTGTTCCATCTTTTCTCCTGTAACCATGCGGACTAGCCAGTAAAGTTGATTACTTGCCGGCAGTATACCACGTTGCCTTGCCCTTGCCGTGTTGGAGCAGATCGCAGTTCTCTACCAGTCGCCGGATGTGCAGCTTGGCCGTGTTGCGATTGACCTCCAACAAGGTCACGGCCTCGGCGATCGTCAGCCGGCCGCGTTCCCTGGCCAGCGCCACCAACTGTGCCGACAGCGGGGATAGTTTCTCCAACCGCTGCTCCAGTTCGACCTTGTGCTGCAATACCTCCTGCTGCTTCCTCAGACACCGCAGGAAAAACCGCACCCAAGCGTCGAGGTTCTCCTCTGCGGTCCTGATCGTTAGCTGCGACTCCCGCAGCGCCCGGAAGTAGCCGTCCTTGCTCTCCTCGATGATCCGTTCCAGGGAGCAGTAGGGAACGTAGCGGTAGCCGGCCTGCAGGAGCAGCAGCGTAGCCAGAACGCGCGACAGGCGGCCGTTGCCGTCCTGGAACGGGTGGATGGCCAGAAAGTGCACCACGAACGCCGCGATAACCAGCAGCGGGTGAAGTTCGCGCTCCGCCAGCGCCTGCCGAGTTGCTGTCACCAGTTCTGCCATCAGATGCGGTGTGTCGAAGGGGGCCGCAGTTGCGAAGATGACGCCGATGCTCTTGCCGTCGGCATCGAAGGATTCGACGCTGTTCGGGAACTTCTTGTACTCGCCGCGATGGGATACGTCCTTGCTGCTGAACTTTAGCAGGATGCCGTGCAGCTGCTTGACGTGGTTCTCCGTCAGCGGGATCTGTTCCCAGCAGTCGAAGACGGTGGTCATCGCCTCGGCGTACCCGGCGACCTCCTCCTCGTCACGGGAGCAGAAGGAGTCGATGTGCAGGTTCACCAGCAGCAGGCCGACCTCGTGGTCGGAGAGCCGGGCCCCCTCGATCCGGGTGGAGGATCCCACCGATTCGATGGTCGCCACCCGCCGCAGCAACTGCAGGACGTCCGGGGCGAGCCGGCCCAGCAGTTCCCAGCGCCCTTTGAACTCATCCAGTTCGGCGATCAGCTTCAGCAGGGCCGTGTCGATGGTTATGGTGTTCGGGGTGATCATCGGTGACGTCTCCTACCCGCAATCATACCCGAAAATATCCATGCAGCAATGCTGTATACCCACAAATGCAGCCATAAATAACCATAAATTGCCCCGCTGATCTCATCAACGGACTGAGTATTTTGAGCGGGAAAAAGGCGAACTGCACCGCCTCCGGGAAGCTGAGGTAAAGATTTCCGTGGTGAAGGACGGCTACATCCTGCGGGGGAGCCTTGACCTTGTCACGAGTGACGGCGACGGGGTGGAGATTATCGACTTCAAGGCCGACGTCAAACCCGACCCGGTAGAGGATTGGGAGAGCCTGGAACGTAACCGCCGACAGCTTGAGGTCTACTAGTATCGGCGAAGACAGTCCTCGTTTTGAGTATATTCGAAAAATAATGGGGACCTAAATGGGGACCTTACTTATTAAAGAAAAAATAAAGGGGCCAGGCGAATTGCCTAACCCCTTGTTTTTTCTGGAGCGGGAAACGGGATTCGAACCCGCGACCTTCAGCTTGGGAAGCTGACACTCTACCGCTGAGTTATTCCCGCGAACAGGGCGGAATTATAGAAATGGGGTGGTCGGTTGTCAACTCTTTTTACCGAACTCGCGACGCAGGAAACTGCGGGCATCGGCAGCGCTAACCACCCCGCTGTAAATTTCCGCACGCTTCAGGGCAGTCAGGGCCGTGCCGATCATCTCCCCTTTCAGGCCGAGTTCGTCGGCCAGCCAGAGGCCGTCCACCAGATGCGGCAGCTGGCGCAGGTCGTCCAGTTCGCCAAGCAGGGACAATCGTGGCATCAGTTGTTGAGCGGTCTCGACCGGCGGGAGGTCAACCTGCAAACCAAGTCCGAGCAGGAGGTCAACCGGGTCCGGGCTGTACTGCAGAGCCCATTGGGCGACGGCCCGGGGCCGTGGCGGCAGCCTGAGCAGTTCCGCCCACAGCTCAGTGCGAACACTGTCGAGGGCGGCCAGCCGCGCCGTAGCCCAACGGCCAAATCGCCACGTACGCGCCAGACGCAGCGGCAGTGAAGCCTCGATGGCACGCATTGTCGCGCTGAAAGACAGCAGGGTTGCCCGATCCAGACGCTGCTCGACCGGTTCGACCAACCATTTTTCAGTGTGCGGGCAGGCGGCGGACAGAAGGGAGCACAGCTGCTGGGCCCGCTCCAACGCCGCCTGGGCGAAAGGCAGCGACCCGGGGAAAGTCGGACCGAACAGCACCTGGCCGGCGCCGCAGGCATGCAGACCTTCGAGACCACGCCGCGCCGCCGGCGCCATCAGCATCTGCCAGATTTCGCTGCGCAACCGCTCGGGCGCCGCCTGCTGAAGCATCCCCGCGGCCGCCTGCATGGCGGCCAAGGTGCCCGGTTCAATCTTCAGGTCAAGTTCGGCTACATGGCGCAACCCCTTGAGAATGCGTAGCGGATCGTCGATCAGTACACCAGGTCCGGCACTGCGCAGCACACGCCGCTCGAGATCGGCGCTGCCGCCCAACGGATCGATCAGGGAAGAGATGACCAATGGCTCATCGAGGTCGAGCGCCAGCGCATTGATGGTAAAGTCACGCAGCGCCAGATCACCGCCCAGGGTCGCTGCCCGCCAAGAGACAAAGTCGCAGGTCATGGCACCGACCAGCACGCGGCTTTGGCGACGCTCTTGGTCGAGCCAGAACCAGTGGCCGCCGCAATGTCGGGCCAGGGCTTGGGCGCAGACGGTCAGGTCGTGAGGAGAGGTGAAATCGAGATCGGTGACAGGGCGGCCGAGCAGGACCTCGCGAACCGCGCCGCCGACCAGGTAGAACGGAGCGACCCGGCACACCTCCGGCAACTGGCGGCACAGTTGCGTCAGCAGGGGAATGGCTTCCAGCTGTGCCGTGAAATCGTGCATGGAGGAAATGCCGGAGGGGCGGGGTTGAACCCCGCCCCCCGGATGCAAGGGGTGCCGCCTGCCGGCGGAGCCTAGGTCAGGTCCTTAACCGCCTGATAAATGATGTCGAACAGTTCCTGGATGTTCTCCTCGGCAATGCAGGAGAAGGCAATGCGCAGGTCGGTGGTACCGATGGAAATGGTGCCGACCCCGTACTTGTCGAGCAGATGAATGCGCAGTTTCTCGGCATCCACCGCATTCAACTTGAGGCACATAAAATAGCCGGAGTTGAACGGGTAGTAGGTGAAAGCGTCGGCATATTTGCCGGAGTCGAGGACCTGCTTGACCTTCAGGGCCCGCCCTTTCATGATCGCGAACTTTTCTGCCTTCTGCGGCAGGAAATCCGGGGACTGCAGGGCCTCGATGACGAAGGTCTGCGAGGGATGCGGACAGTTGGAGATCTTGGCGCGGATGATCCCCATGGTCTTCTTTTCCAGCGCTTCGAGCAGTTTCCCCTGCGGTTCTTTGCCGGTGGCGGCAAAGGTAATGAAACCGGTACGGAAGCCCCAGACGTACTCTTCCTTGGTCGCCCCGTCGAGCTTGACTGCGAGGACGCGCGGATGACGGTTGGCCAGTTTGCCAAAGAGCGATTCAGTCATTGAATCTTCGTAGAAGAGCCCGAAGTAAGCGTCGTCGGTCACCACCACCACGTTGCAGCCGGCATCGGCAACCTCGAGGATGGTCGCGACGATGGCATCGCCTTCGGTCATGGTCGGGGTGTAGCCGCTGGGGTTGTTGGGGAAGTTGAGGAGAACGACGGCCTTCCCTTTCTCCGCCGCAGTCTTTTTCAGTTCGACCCGGAAGGCTTCGGTGTTATAGCCGCCCTGCTCGGTGAACGTCACATGCTTCTTGATGATGCCACCGTTGCAGGTGCCGAAGGTCAGGTTGTAATTTCCCCAGAGCATGTCGGGCAGCACCACGTGATCGCCACGGTCGACAAACAGGTCGCCGACGATCGACAGGCCATGGGTCAGCGCCGAGGTCACCACCGGGTTGGAAAACTGCTTCCCCTGCATGCTCGGGTTCTCGCGCAACATCTTCTCAACCCACAGCTTGCGCAACTCCGGCTTGCCGGCGGGCGGGGCATAGGGGAAGATATCCTTTGGATCGAAGGCGGAAAGCTTGCGCTGGATGCATTCCAGATACATGGGCCCGCCCTTCTCGGTGGCGATGCCGATGGTGGCGTTGTACTTATGGGCCTTTTCCTTGGCCTCCGCCGACTGGGTGAGAATCCCCTTGGGGAAGAAGAGGTTCTTGCCGAGGTCAGACAGCATCTCGAGCACATGCGGATTGTGTTGAGCGATCAACTCGTTGAGTTCTTTGGCCAAGGGATTCATTGGGGAGCCTCCGCGCTGCCGGGCAGCATGAAATATGGTCAACGGCGCATTTAAACAGTTCAGATGAAGACTTGTCAATCTGCATTACACATCTGCATTACGCAGATCGGCCGTCGCGAAAAAATCTGACGATGGGCACTGAGTTTGACTGTTCGATGTTACTGGCCGAGGTCATTCCGGGCAAGGCGGTCAGCGGATGACACGCGTGGTCTGCAGCAATACCGGAAAAGGCACGACGATGCCAAGTTGCTTGGCAACCTTTAAGTTGATGATCAGGGAGACTCGCCGCGGCAGCAACGGCGGGACATCTTCGGGCATCTCTCCTTCAAGCATGCGGATGGCAACCGTGGCGAGCATTTCGCCCTGCTCATCCGGGTCGGACTCCAGGGTAATAAGAGCCCCCTTGTCAGCGGCGCCATGGACCTGGCTGATGACCGGCAGCTTGGCCTGCGCCGCGTAATCAAGCGTCGCCTGCAAATGGCCGTCAGTCGGCAGCAGATCGCTGAGATAGATGGCGTCGATCTTCCCCTCGACAGCCTTGAACGCCCGGGGCATGTCGTTTGGCGTCTGCATGCTGGTGGCGACGACTTCCAGCCAGCAGAGTTCTCCCGACGACAGCTTAGGGGTGCCTTCACCGCCAGGGTCACTCCGTCGGCAGGCGACCTTGCGCAGCGTCTCGGCCTGGATCAGGCTGGCTTGGTGTTTCGCTTCGACCGGAACCCCGAGGCGAATGGTGCCAACGATCTCCTGCAGCGTTTTGAGCAAGGTCTGCAAGGGAGCCTGCCCGCAGACCCCGGTCATCAGTGATCCGCCGCGGTCAAGGGAGGGAACCAGTCTCATGGCGACCGGGTCGAATACGTCAGCGAAAAGCAGCGGTTCGGTGAAATCCTCGTATTTGGCTGCGGTGGCGGCACGGGATCCGTAGACCACGATCAGGTCGGCGCCAAGCGCAGTCGCTTTGCGAACGCTGTTGCGCAGTGACATGACGTCGGGACTTGGCGATTGCAGGTAGATCCGCGGCTTGCCGGTGACCGCGGTGTATTTTTGGAAAACCCGTTGAAATGCTGCGTGAATTATTTGAAAGCGCGCACTGTCGCGCGGCAGGATGACGGCGACCAGGGGTGGAGCCGGCGGCGCCGCCATGAGGGGCGGTGCCATGCCGACTGTCACCAGCAGCAGGACGATGGTGATCTGCACATGTCGCAGGTAACGGCGCACCAGTTGCCCCCCCAACAGACTGTTAATGATTAAATAAGTAGCAGCTGAACCCAGCAGACTGCCTGGGTTGCTGCAACCCGCTGCGCAAGAGCCGCCACAACCCCAATCAAGCTCAGAAAAGTGTGCCGAGGGCCACGCCGAGAGCCGAGAGCGGGCCTGTGTCGCTCATGCCGTCAACAGCCTTTTCGACTTTGTGCAAGGTGGTTTTTGCATCCCGGTAAAGATCCTGTTCGTTGACCAGGCGACCCAAGGTGCCCTGCCCTTCATCGATTTTTGTGGTGATGCTGTTGATGCGCCCCATGCTTTGCTGAACGTCGCGGTAGACCTCGTCGTCGTTGACCAGTTTGCCGAGCGTCCCCTCTCCGCGACTGATCTTGTCGGTGACTGTCCGGACATTTGTCAGGGCGCCGGTCGCCTCATCGTAGAGACGATCGTCGTTGACCAGCTTGCCGAGCGTCCCCTTGCCGGACTTGACCTGCTCCGAAATTTGATTGAGGTTGGTCGCCGTCTGGTTGAGATTGTCGTAAAGCGCCGGATCGGCGAGCAGTCGCCCCAGAGTCCCCTCGCCGTCCTCCAGCTGGGCCAGCAGGTTGTCGAGCCGCGTCGATAGCGTCGAGACCCGCTCATACAACCCCGGATCATTGACCAGCAAGCCAATGGTTCCCTGCCCTTCGTCGATCTTGACCACGATCTTTTCGAGCCGTTGAATCGCTTCGGCCAGGGGCTCGCGGCTCTCTTCGACCAGATCGCCGAGCGGTCGCAACACCCGATCCTGGTTGCGATCGATGTTGCTGATCAACTGGTCGATGTTGGTCCCCTCGCGGGTGCGCACTTCGCTGTCGACAGGCAGCGCCGGGCGGCTCGGAGAACCAAAATCGAGTCCCAGGAAAACCCCGCCCAGCAGGTTGGTCTGGCGGATTTCGGCGAGACTGTCCTCGCGGAGCATATTGGCGCCATTGATGTAGAAATCGACTCTTACCCGGCTGTCTTCGATGGCGATCTTGCGGATCTTGCCGGCATCGACCCCGGCGACCCGCACCGGATCACCGACTTTCAGACCGACTGCCGACTGGAAGTAGGCGCGGTAGGGATATTGCTTTTCGAACGGCTGCCAATCTTCAACCAGTTCGATCAGAACGCCCAGCACCAGCAGCGATGCGAGGAAAAACAGTCCGACCTTCTGCTCCGTGCTGACTGCCATGCTAGTCTTCCTCCCCTTTGAGTCCCTTGGTGGTCGTGTAGATGAAGCTGCGCACCAGAGGATTCTGACTCTGCTTGATCTCTGCCGGCGTGCCGACTTCTATAATGCGGCCACCATGCATCATGCCAACGCGATCGGACAGATAAAGTGCAAAATTGAGGTCGTGACTGACGATAACCGTAGTCAGTTTGACTTTTTCCTGAAGATGCAGGATCACCTTGGCCAATTCGTCCGAGGTAACCGGGTCGAGTTCCGCCGTCGGCTCGTCATAGAGGATCAGATCGGGATTCATGGCCAGCGAGCGAGCGATGGCGACGCGCTTCTTCATCCCTCCGGAGAGCTCCGAGGTGCGCATTTCAGCCTTGTCGTCGAGACCGACCAAGGCCAGCTTGTCATTGATGATCCGCCGGATGCGGGCTTCGCTGCAGACCCGTTTTTCACGCAGCCACAACCCCACGTTCTCGCCGACACTCAACGAGTTGAACAGTGCCGAGGATTGGAAAACCATGCTGTAGCGATAATTGCGCGGGGGCGCCTCCGCTGAATGGATATCGTGGCCATCGATCAGGATGCGTCCGGCATCGGGTTTTTCCAGTTTGACGATATGCTTGAGCAGCACGCTCTTGCCGGTGCCCGATGGCCCGATCAGGGTGAAAGTCTCTCCCGGCCTGATCTGCAGATTGATGTCCTTGAGAACGTGGTTGTGGTTGAACGACTTTTCGAGATGCTCGATCTGAATGCCGACAGGATACGACTCCTCATAGCGGATGGTGGAGCGGCCCCCTTCCACCAGCGAGGCGGTGAAGCCGTGTGCCAGTTTGACCCAGAAGCTGTTGAAGGGCGTCACGTTGCCCATGGCGCCGATCAGTCTGAGCAGCGAGGATGGTGTCGATTTGGAATCGCTCATGGTAACCGCCGTTGCTAGAGCATGAACCGGGTCAGGAAATAATTGGCGATCATGATCAGCACAAAGGAGATGACCACCGAACGGGTGGTTGATTCGCCAATTCCGCGAGCGCCCCCGGTGGTACGGAACCCGACGTAACAGCCGACCTGGGCGATAATGCCGCCGAACACGCAAGCCTTGAACAGTCCCTTGAAAACCTCCATGTAGTCCAGGGAGCGAACCAGGTTGTCGTAGTAAACGCTGAACGGCACATTAATCTTGGGATTTACCGCGGCCACCACTCCGCCACCTAAGATGCCGACGACATCGGCAAAGATGACCAGCGCCGGCACGGCAAAGACGCAGGCAATCAGGCGCGGCATGGCGAGATAGCGAACCGGGTTGATCTCCAGGGTCAGCAGTGCATCGATCTCCTCGTAAACCTTCATGGCACCGACTTCCGCCGCCATCGCCGAACCGATCCGCCCGGCCACCAGCAGACTGGTCATCATCGGCCCCAGCTCCCTGACCATGGACAGGCCGACGATCGCGCCGATCGCCTCCTGAGTGCCGTAGACTGCCA
>JBFYXI010000172.1:0-11518 GCA_041310635.1 Desulfuromonadaceae bacterium
TCTCCGGCGGCGAGCGCAACCGCCTGCTGCTGGCCAGGCTCTTCACCAGGCCGGCCAACGTGCTGGTGCTCGACGAGCCGACCAACGATCTCGACGCCGAAACCCTGGAGCTGCTGGAAGATCTGCTGCTCGACTATGCCGGCACCCTGCTGGTGGTCAGCCACGACCGCGAGTTTCTCAACCGGGTGGTCACTTCGACCCTGGTCCTGGCCGGCGACGGCTCGGTCGAGGAGTTCGTCGGCGGCTACGACGACTGGCAGCGGCAGGCGCAGGCAACCGCGCCGCCGGTGGCGGAAGTGAAAAAGCCGTCCCCGGAGCGGGCGAAACCGCCGAAGGAGCGGCCGCGCAAGCTGACCTTCAAGGAGGAGCGGGAACGCAGTGAGCTGCCGGAACGAATTGCCGCCCTGGAAGAGGAGCAGGCGGCGCTCCTCGCCACCCTGGCCGACCCCGGTTTCTACAAAAGCGCTGGGACCGAGGTCAACCGCCTCAACAACCGCCTGACGGAACTGGAACAGGAGCTGGCCGCGACCTATGCCCGCTGGGAAGAACTGGAGGAGTTGGCAGAGTCGCTGAAAAATTGACTCCGGCCGCGCCCTCCCTTAGACTTGCCGCGTTTCACATCCCCCACACCCGACCGGTCGCCATGAACCAGCCCGTGACGCTCAGCGATCTTCCCCCCCTGCACCCCGATGCCGTACGCATCGTGCCGCTCGGCGGCCTCGGCGAAATCGGCCTGAACCTGCTGGCTCTGGAGTGCCGCGGCGCCATCGTCCTGATCGACTGCGGGCTGATGTTCCCGGAAGCCTACATGCTCGGCATCGACCTGGTGGTTCCGGACGTCTCCGCCCTGGCCGAACGGACTGGCGACATCCACGCGATCCTGCTGACCCACGGCCACGAGGACCATATCGGCGCCATCCCGTTCCTCCTCAATGCGCTGGGCAACCCGCCGATCTACGGCACGGCCCTGACCCTGGGGCTGCTGCGTGCCAAGCTCGAGGAGTTTGACCTGGCCGGCACGGCCCGCCTGGAGACGGTGCGCCCCCGCGACAGGGTCGAACTCGGGCCGTTCCAGGCGGAATTCTTCCGCGTCGCCCATTCGATCGTCGACGGCTGCGGCGTGGCCCTGCGCACCCCGGCCGGGCTGATCGTCCACACCGGCGACTTCAAGCTCGACCCGACCCCGGTCGACGGCCAGATCACCGACCTCGGCCGTCTCGCGGCCTACGGCGAAGAGGGGGTGCTGCTGCTGCTCGCCGACTCCACCAACGTCGAGCGTCCCGGCCAGACCCTGTCGGAACGGACCGTCGGCGAGGCGCTCAACGACATCGTCCCGCGCAGCAGCGGCATGGTCTTCGTCGCCACCTTTTCCTCCAACATCCACCGCATTCAGCAGATCTGCGACGCCGCCGCGATTGCCGGCCGACAGGTGCTGGTCAGCGGCCGGAGCATGATCGGCAACATCGCCATCGCGCGGCAGCTCGACTACCTGCAGGCCGCCGACGAGTTGTTCATCGACCTCAAGCGGATGCGCGAACTGCCGCGCGAACAGGTGCTGGTGCTGACCACCGGCAGCCAGGGAGAGCCGCTCAGCTCCCTGACCCGCATCGGCATGGCCGACCACAAGCAGCTCGAACTGCTGCCGGGGGACACGGTGATCCTTTCCGCCAAGTTCATCCCCGGCAACGAGCGGGCGATCACCGCCCTGATCAACCACCTGTGCCGGCGCGGCGCCACGGTGCATTATGAGACCACCAGCGAAATCCACGTCTCCGGCCACGCCAGCCAGGAGGAACTCAAGACCGTGCACAGCCTGGTCCGGCCGCGCTACTTCGTGCCGGTGCACGGCGAGTACCGGCACCTGGCGCAGCACGCTCGCCTGGCCCGTGCCATGGGGATGCCGGAGGAGCGCGTACTGGTGATCGAGAACGGCCAGCCGCTGGTGCTCTCCGCCAACGGCCATCGCCTGGAGCCGCGCGTCGACACCGGCCGGATGTTTGTCGACGGCAAGGGGGTCGGCGATATCGGCGAGATGGAGCTTCGTGATCGCCGGCACCTGGCCAACCACGGCCTGGCCCTGGTCTTTATGGCGGTCAACCAGGCGACCGGCGAGATCGTCTCGGGACCGGAGATCGTCACCCGCGGTTTCGTCCTCGAAGCCGACGGCCGGTCACTGCTCGAGGAGGCCCGCACCCTGATTTGCGCCACGTTGACCGAACACAGCCGCGAGGCGGTGGCCGGCTGGGAGGAACTGCGTGTCGAGGTCCGCAAGGCCCTGCAGCGCTTTTTCAACCGCGCCATGGACCGACGCCCGCTGATCATCCCCTTCATCATGGAACTTTAACCAAGATGCGCCATCCCTCACTCCTCACTCCTCGCTCCCTGCCATGACGCTCATCGACGCCATACTGCTCGGCGTTCTCCAGGGCGCCACCGAGTTCCTGCCGGTCTCCTCCTCAGGGCACCTGGTCTTTGCCCAGCAGTTGATCGACGGCTTCTCCCAACCCGGGATCCTTTTCGACGTGCTGTTGCACCTCGGCACCCTGGTCGCGGTGATCTGCTACTTCTGGCGAGATCTGTGCGGGCTCGGCACCTGCCTGTGGCGACGCGATCCGGCGGCGGCGCTGGAACGCCGACTGCTCGGCCTGCTGGTCGTCGGTTCGGTCCCTACCGCCATCATCGGCCTGACCTTCAAGGACTGGTTCGAGCGAATGTTCGCGGCGCCGGCCCTGGTGGCCGGGATGCTGCTGGTGACCGGCACCCTGCTATTTTTCGCCGATCGCTACCGGCCCGGCCACCGGCGCGAGGGGGCGCTCACCATGACCGATGCGGTTCTGACCGGCGTGGTCCAGGGTCTGGCGATCATTCCGGGGATCTCCCGCTCCGGATCGACCATCGCCACGCTGTTGCTGCGCGGCGTTTCCGCCGAGACCGCGGCGCGCTTTTCCTTCCTGCTCTCCCTGCCGGCCGTCGGAGGGGCGGCGCTGCTGTCCCTCGATGATATCGAGAAGCTGGCGCCGGGCGAGCTGCCGCTCTATCTGGCCGGCGCCGGCGCGGCCCTGCTGGTCGGCCTGCTGGCCATCCACCTGATGCTCGGCGTGCTGCGCCGGCGGCAGCTCGGCTGGTTCGCGGTCTACTGCTGGCTGGTCGGCGCCGTCGCCCTGGCGATGTTCCTCTGATCGCCTTTGACGTGATCCCGCCATTCACGCTATTATCCTTAGCTGACCACCATGACTGAAAAACCCCGCAAAGCGTTCCTCGGCGAGCATCTCCGCAAGGAGGTTGCCGGCCTGCTCTGGCTGGCCGCCGGCCTGTTCCTGCTCCTCAGCCTGGCGTCGTTCCACAGTGGCGACCCGTCTTTCAACAACAATCTCGAACCACCGGTCATTCGTAACATCTGCGGCCGCGTCGGCGCCTATGTCGCCGACCTGTTTTTCCAGGTTTTCGGCCTGCCGGCCCTACTGATCCCGGTCGCCTGCCTGAACGCCGCCTGGCGGCTGCTCAAGTTCCGCGATCTGCATCCGCGCTTCTACAAGCTGTGCGCCTTCCTCGGGCTGATCGCCGCATTGGCCGGGCTGATCGCCCTGAAATTCGACCAGGTCGACTGGTTCGGCCAGACCATCGTGCGCAGCGGCGGGGTGATCGGCGACTTCCTGGCCGACACTCTCAAGGGCTGGTTCAACACCATCGGCGCAGCCCTGTTCCTCGCCATCGGCCTGGTCGTATCGGCCATCCTGGTCATGCGCTTCTCCATGGTGCTGTTCCTCGAGGGGCTGTTCGGCCGCGCCGGCGACCGCCTGGAGCGCCACCGCGAAGCCCGCCAGGCACGCCGCGAGCACGAGGAGCAAGCCGGACCGAAAAAGGAGCGCGGCCTGGTGATCCATGCCCAGGAGCCGCGGCCCGCCGCCGCGGCTCTGCCGGTGTTCGACAAAAAGGCCCGCGGCAAGAAGGGCAGGGACGAACTGGCCCAGGAAACTTTCGGGTTCATCGAGCCGTCCGGCACCTATCACCAGCCGCCGCTCTCCCTGCTCGACCATGACGGCGACAAGGCCAGGCCGGTGGACAAGGACGCCCTGATGATGAACGCCCGCCTGCTGGAGAAGAAGCTGCAGGATTTCGGCGTCGAGGGGGAGGTCTCCGAGGTCAAGCCCGGTCCGGTGGTGACCATGTATGAGTTCGCGCCGGCGCCGGGGGTCAAGGTCAGCAAGATCGCCGGCCTGTCCGACGACCTGTCGATGGCGCTCAAGGCCCAGTCGATCCGTATTGTCGCCCCGATCCCCGGGCGCGGCGTGGTCGGCATCGAAATCCCCAACCGTGACCGCGAAACCGTTTACCTCAAGGAGATCTTTGCCGCCGATGAGTTCCAGAAGAGCGGCGGCCGCCTGCCGCTGGCTCTGGGCAAGGACATCTTCGGCCACACCGTGGTCGGCGACCTGGCCCGCATGCCGCACCTGCTGGTGGCCGGCGCCACCGGTACCGGCAAATCGGTGTCGATCAACGCCATGATTCTGTCGCTGCTCTACCGCGCCGACCCGCGCGATGTGCGACTGATCATGATCGACCCGAAGATGCTGGAACTGTCGATGTACGAGGGGATTCCCCACCTCCTGCTGCCGGTCGTCACCAGCCCGAAGAAGGCGGCCCTCGCCCTCAACTGGGCGGTGCGCGAGATGGAGCGGCGCTACAAACTGATGGCCGACAAGGGGGTCCGCAACATCGAAGGATACAACCGCAAACTCGCCAAGGAAGCGGAAGAGCCGAAAAAACGCCGGGTGGCGACCGGGCTCTTCGACGACGGACTGGCCGAAGAACTGCTGCCGGAGATCGAAACTGTCGAGGATGACCCTCTGGAGCACGGGCACCTCGCCTACATCGTGGTCATCGTCGACGAACTGGCCGATCTGATGATGGTGGCCGGGCGCGAGGTCGAGGAATCGATCGCCCGCCTGGCGCAGATGGCACGGGCGGCCGGTATCCACCTGATCCTGGCCACCCAGCGGCCGAGCGTCGACGTCATCACCGGCCTGATCAAGGCCAACCTGCCGACACGCATCTCCTTCAAGGTCTTCTCGCGCATCGATTCGCGCACCATCCTCGACTCGATGGGGGCGGAAACTCTGCTCGGCAACGGCGACATGCTCTTCATCCCCCCCGGCAGCGGCGTACTGCAACGCGTGCACGGCGCCTTCGTGTCGGAGATCGAGGTGCAGCGGGTGGTCGACTTCCTCAAAAAGCAGGGGTCTCCCGATTACGACAAGTCGATCCTCGCGGCACCGGCATCGACCGGCGGCAGCGGCGACGAGGAGGAAGGCTACGACGAGAAGTGGGACGAGGCCCTGGCGATCATCGCCGAGACCCGTCAGGCGTCGATCTCCATGCTGCAGCGGCGCCTGCGCCTCGGCTACAACCGCGCCGCGCGGATGATCGAGAAGATGGAGGCCGAAGGAATCGTCGGCCCCTCCGACGGCACCAGTCGCCCGCGCGAGGTCTTCATCCCGAGGACCAGTTCTGAGTAGCAGCAGGGACTGATGGCCGGGGATGGCGGAGAGGGCGGGGCGCACAAGACCTGTAGAGTGACCAGCCGCCGGCAGGCGCGACCGGGGCGGTGAAAAGTGCCGTCCCCGTCGACATGACATTTTAATCTCTCGATCGGAACCCCATGAACCAGAAGGAACTGCAAAACCTGCTCGGCGCTATCCGCGCCGGCGACCTGAGCATTGCCGAAGGGGTGGAGCGCCTGCGCGACCTTCCCTTCGAGGCAGCCGGCGACGCCCTGATCGACCACCACCGCGCCCTGCGTCAAGGCGTTCCCGAAACGATCCTCGGCGCGGGCAAGACGGCGGAGCAGATCTCCACCATCGCCGCCCGCATGGCGGCCCGCGGCGAGAATGTCCTGGTCACCCGCGTAGCCACCGAGCAGGCCGAGCGGCTGCACCGCGATCACCCCGGCGGCGAGTACGATCCACTGGCCCGTACTTTCACCCTGGTGCAGAAACCGCTGGAGGACCTCGGCCGCGGTACGGTGCTGGTGGTCTGCGCCGGCACCTCCGATCTGGCCGTGGCCCGCGAAGCGGTCGTGACGGCGCGCATGTTCCAGAACCGCGTGGCGGAAATCGCCGATGTCGGCGTCGCCGGCCTGCATCGCCTGCTGGCCCATGCCCCGGCGCTGCGCGAGGCCGCGGTCATTATCGTGGTCGCCGGCATGGAGGGGGCGCTCCCCTCGGTGGTCGGCGGCCTGGTCGAGGTGCCGGTGATCGCCGTACCCACCTCTATTGGCTACGGGGCCGCCTTTGGCGGTGTCGCCGCCCTGCTCGGCATGCTCAACTCCTGCGCCGGCGGGGTCACCGTGGTCAACATCGACAACGGCTTCGGCGCGGCCTTCGCAGCCACCCGCATCAACCGGCGGCGCGAATCATGAACACGCTCTATCTCGATACCTTTTCGGGCATTTCCGGCGACATGTGCCTGGGTCTGCTGGTCGACTTAGGCCTTGACCCGGCCGCTCTCGAGGCCGACCTGCAGGCCCTGCCGGTGGACGGCTGGCGGCTGGTGACGCGCCCGGAGCAGCGCCACGGCCTCGGCGGCACCCGTGTCGAGGTGCTGGTCGACGCCAGGCAACCGCACCGCACCTGGCGCGACATCGATGCCATGCTATCCGGCAGCACACTGGCCGCACCGGTGCGCGAACGGTCTCGGCGGATCTTTCGCCGCATCGGCGAGGCCGAGGCCAAGGTGCACCGGGTCGATCTCGACCAGGTGCACTTTCACGAGGTCGGTGCCGTCGATGCCATCGTCGACATCGTCGGCACGGCCAGCGGTCTGCACCGGCTGCAGATCGGCGAGATCCTCTGCGCCCCTTTGCCGCTGTCGCAAGGACTGGTTCGCGGCAGCCACGGCGCCCTGCCATTGCCGGCCCCGGCCACCCTGGAACTGCTGCGCGGCGCACCGGTGCGGGATGCCGGGAGCGACCGGGAGCTGGTCACCCCGACCGGTGCGGCGATTGCCGTCGAGATCGCCTGCTTCGGCCAGCTGCCGGCCATGACCGTGGAGCGGATCGGCTACGGTGTCGGCGGCTGGGAACTGGCCGACCGCCCCAACCTGCTGCGCGGCATCCTCGGCCGGAGCACTGCGGCCGAAGGGCTGGAGCAGGATCAGGTGACGGTCATCGAGACCCACATCGATGACAGCCTGCCGGAGGTCCTCGGCACCCTGCTGGAGCGGCTGATTGAAGCCGGGGCCCTGGATGCCGCCTTCACTCCTCGGCAGATGAAGAAGAACCGCCCCGGCGTGACGCTGACCGTGGTCGCTCCACCGGCGTTGGCCGACCGTCTGGCGAAGCAGGTATTGCGCGAATCGAGCGCCATCGGCGTGCGCCTGCATGACGTCCGCCGGCTCAAGTTGCGCCGCGAGATCCGGACGATTGACACCCCCCTCGGCCCGGCCGCGGTCAAGCTGATCTACGATGGCGACACCCTTCTGCGGGTCGCCCCGGAGCATGCCGCCTGCGTAGCGCTGACCAACAGCAGTGGCCGGCCCCTCGCCGAAGTCTACCGGCTGGTCACGGCCGCCGCCGCCCGCGCCTGCGGACTCGACCCCTGATGCGCCGCCTGGCCTTGATCCTGGCCAGCAACGGCGGCCTCGGCTACGCCCCGGTGGTTCCCGGTACCTTCGGCACCCTCGCGGGGATCCCGGCTTTTTGGCTGCTGGCGGAGCTCGCCCCGGCCGGTTACCTGCTGGCCTTGGCGGCGGTCACCGGCGTGGCCGTCTGGGCGGCGGGGGAAGCCGGTCGCCATTACGGGGTGGCCGACGACCGCCGGATCGTCATCGACGAACTCGCCGGCTACCTGGTCACCATCGCCTTTCTCCCCTGGAGCTGGACGACGGCCTGGCTCGGCTTCGCCTGGTTCCGGGTGTTCGACATCCTCAAGCCGCCGCCGGTCGGCTGGATCGACCGGCACTGCAAGAGCGGTTTCGGCGTGGTGTTCGACGACGTGGCGGCGGGAGTTTATGCGGCGCTGGCCCTGCGCGCCACTTTGTGGGCCCTCGCGGCCTGATGCGGAGGCAGTGATGAACCTGGCGGTTTTGGCCATCGGTGACGAACTGCTCAACGGCGACCAGCCGGATACCAATACCGCCGCCATCGCCCGCCTGCTCGGCAGCCACGCCCTGGCCGTTCGCGAAGCGGCCTGCGTCCGCGACCGCGAAGAGGAGATCGCGGCCGCCCTCGACCGCCTGGCGACCAGTCACCATGCTGTCATCGTGACTGGCGGGCTCGGCCCGACCGCCGACGACCGCACCGCCCGCGGTGCGGCAAAAGCTCTCGGAGTGCCGCTCTCCCTCGATCCTGCCGCGCTCGGGCAGATTCGCCAGCGCTTCCAGAAGTGGGGACGGCCGATGCACCCGCGCGACGAGAAGCAGGCGCTGCTCCCCGCCCGCGCCGCGGTGCTGGCCAACCCGCGCGGCGTCGCGCCAGGCTTTCAGCTGCGCCACCCCAAGGGGGCCGACCTGTTCTTCCTCCCCGGCGTTCCCGACGAAATGCTCGCCATGCTGGCCGAGAGCGTGTTGCCGGTGCTGCTGGCGAAAGACCCGACGCGCCCGCCGACCGCCGGGCAACGCCTGACCCTGTTCGGCCTGGCGGAGCCGGAGGTCGAGACGCGCCTCGACCAGGCCGCGCTCCCCGAGGGGGTGACGGTGGCCTTCACCGTCGAATTCCCGCTGGTGCGGGTCAAGCTGACGGCGACAGGGCCGCGGGCGCAGGTCCTGGTTGATCGTGCCGAGGTGGCGGCGCGCCGGGCGCTCGACGATTACCTGGTCGCGCTGGGCGACCAGACCCTGGCTGAAGCAGCCGCCCGTTCGCTCACGGCGGCCGGGCTGACCGTGGCCCTGGCCGAGTCGTGTACCGGCGGATTGATTGCCAAGCTGTTGACTGACCAGCCGGGATCCTCGGTGTTTCTCGAGCGGGGCGCGGTGACCTACGCCAATCGCGCCAAGACCGGCTGGCTCAAGGTCCCCGGCGCCGTGCTGGCCCGGGCCGGCGCCGTGAGCAGCGAGTGTGCCCAGGCCATGGCCGAGGGGATCCGCCGCACCGCCGGTACCGACCTCGGACTGGCGGTGACCGGCATTGCCGGTCCGGACGGCGGCACTGCCGAGAAACCGGTCGGTACCGTCTACCTGGCCCTGGCCAGCGCCGCGGGCACCCGGGTCGAAAGGTTTCGCTTCACCGGTGACCGCAGCCAGGTTCGCCTGCACAGCGCCTGCACCGCTCTCGACTGGCTGCGCCGCGCCGCTATCGCCCAGCTGTCCGGGGAAAGCAGCGCCCCTGCTGCCCCATGAAGGCACCGGCCGCGCCACCAGCCGTCCCTCTCCCGGTTTCAGACCGCCCCGCTGCATGCTCCTGCCGCTGCAGCGGGGCGGGGCCACCCATGCCGACCGTTAGGGCGTTCCTCGCCGTGCCCCTGCCGCAACCCTTGCAGCAAAGCATCGCCCTGCTGCAGCGCGAACTTGCCGGCGCCCTGCCGGGGATCCGCTGGGTTCGCCCGGACACCATCCACCTGACCCTGCGCTTCTTCGGAGAAACCGGCACCGACAACCTTGAAAAGATCCGCGCTTCTATGCTATCGGTTAATCTTAACGAAAGACCGTGCCACATCGATCTGCTGGGGCTTGGTGCCTTTCCTGACCGGCGCCGCCCCCGGGTTGTGTGGATCGGCCTGCACCCGCCGGAACCGCTCCTCGCCCTGCAGCAGCGCTGCGAGGAGGCCCTCGGCCGGGCTGGGATCTCCAGGGAGCCTCGGCCCTTCGTGCCGCACCTGACCATCGGCCGCTTCCGCGAGCGCGGCCCGGAGCTGACGACAGTGCTGGCCAGGCAGGCCGGTCGGCAGTTCGGCAGGATGCCAGTGACACAGCTGGTCCTGTATGAGAGCCGCCTGCGGCCCGATGGCCCGCAGCACATACCGCTTTTCACCGTGCCGCTGAATGAGCGGGACGATCTACTGAGTCATCGCACATCACAGGAGGGAAACGAACATGGCTGACAACGACCGCAACCGGGCCATCGAACTGGCCATGGGCCAGATCGAGAAACAATTCGGCAAGGGGAGCATCATGCGCCTCGGCGAGGATGCCATCCTCCCCGATGTGCAGACCATCTCCACCGGGGCCCTGAGCCTCGATATCGCCCTCGGCGTCGGCGGCGTGCCGCGCGGGCGGATCATCGAGATCTATGGCCCGGAATCGTCGGGGAAGACTACGCTGGCGCTGCACATCGTCGCCGAGGCCCAGAAGACCGGCGGGATCGCTGCCTTCATCGACGCCGAGCATGCTCTCGACGTCGGCTATGCGCGCAAGCTCGGCGTCAAGACCGACGACCTGCTGATCTCCCAACCCGACACCGGCGAGCAGGCTCTGGAAATCACCGAAACGCTGGTGCGCAGTGGCGCCATCGATGTGCTGGTGGTCGACTCGGTGGCCGCCCTGGTACCCAAGGCGGAGATCGAGGGGGAGATGGGCGACTCCCACATGGGACTGCAGGCCAGGTTGATGTCACAGGCGCTGCGCAAGCTGACCGCCACCATCAGCAAGTCGAACTGCTGCGTGATCTTCATCAACCAGATCCGCATGAAGATCGGCGTCATGTTCGGCAATCCGGAAACCACCACCGGCGGCAACGCCCTCAAGTTCTACGCCTCGGTGCGCATGGACATCCGCCGGGTGGCCTCCCTCAAGCAGGGACAGGACGTCATCGGCAGCCGCACCCGCGTCAAGGTGGTCAAGAACAAGGTGGCCCCGCCCTTCAAGGAGGCCGAGTTCGACATCATGTACGGTACCGGCATCTCCTGGGAGGGGGATCTGGTCGACCTCGGCGCCGCCAGCAACATCATCGAAAAGAGCGGCGCCTGGTTTTCCTACGGCGGCGAGCGGATCGGCCAGGGACGCGAAAACGCCAAGCAGTACCTCGCCGAGCACCCCGAAACCGCCAGGACGATCGAGGCCGGGGTTCTCGAGCATTATGGCCTGGCCGCCCGCGCCGGCAAGAAAGAGTAGCGTATGGACCTTAACGAAATCCTCTCCGTCGGCTTGAAGGGCAACGCCTCCGACATCCACCTCAAGGTCGGCCTGCCGCCGATCTACCGGATCGACGGCACGCTGCGCCCGCTCCCCAACGCGCCGCGCGTCACTTCGGAGTTCGCCGAGGGGTTCTGCGACCAGATCATGAGCGAGATGCAGCGCGAGCGTTTCGACAAGGCGCGGGAGGTCGATCTGGCCTATGGCGTTCCCGGCCTGGGACGGTTCCGGGTCAACGCTTTCTCGCAGCGCGGCTCGATCTCGCTGGTGTTCCGGGCCATCCCTTTCGATATCAAGGGGATCGACGACCTGGTCCTGCCACCGGTCATCAAGAAGCTGGCGATGGCCAACCGCGGCCTGAGTTTGGTCACCGGCGCCACCGGCTCCGGCAAGTCGACCACCCTGGCGGCGGTCATCGACTACATCAATGCCAACCGCAAGGCGCATATCGTCA
>JBFYXI010000248.1:0-2657 GCA_041310635.1 Desulfuromonadaceae bacterium
CACTCTTGCCGTCGCCGAGGGGCTGATTATCAAGCAAAGAGTTCCACACACGTCCGAAAGCTCAGTAGCTCTGGAGCATCTTCACAAAGACTTCCCTGGGCACACCCCAGGTCTTGAAATACTTGGCGCGTTCGAGGACCCTCGATCTTTCCAGCCCGGCGGGATCCGGCGGGTTCTCGACGGGCAGCCTGGCCGTCAAGGAGAGATTCAGCATTTGGTAGAACGTGTCCCCGCGCTGCCGCTGCAGCAGGTACTTCGGTGCGGCATATTCGATAATCGGGTGGTTGTCGCTGTTGGTGGCGCTGCCATTTTGGACAAAGTTTTCCACGGCAGCGGTGTCAAGGTAGAAGAAGCTCAGCAACTCGTTCGTCGAACGGATGTCCAGCTGGGCCAATATCCGTGCATAGGCGGGTTGCTCGACGAGCTTCTGGACCGATGGCCAGTCGATTTTCAGCGGCTGCTGTGAGCCGATCACGATGGCGTCGGAGTAAACCACCCAGACGTTGACGTACGGGTAGCTTTGGTGAACCGTCCTGAGCAGGATCTGGAAGTGCTCTTTATCCATCTGGTAATACGGCAGCCACTGGCAGAAGACTCCTGCGGGATGCAAACGCTGTAGCGATGCCCGGAAGAAATCCTCGGTGAACAGGTTTGCGTTGCCAGTCTGCCAGGGGTGGGACGGCTCGGAAATGATCACATCATAAAGCTTCGGCATGGCCGCCAGCCAGGTCCTGCCATCGAGCAGGCGGAGTTTCACGCGGGGGGAATCAAGGACCCTGCCGTTGGCCTCATCGAAATAGCGGGCCGCTTCGGCGACCGCTGACGAAATTTCGATGCAGTCGACATTGACCGAGGGGCTGGCGTGCACCCCCTCAAGAGTCATCCCCGTCCCGAGGCCAATCACCAGGGCCTGCTCTGCGTTGGGGTTGTAAAGGAGCGGCAGCAGCCCGAGGAACGATTGCGTATAGTTGTCGCTGCGCCCCGATTTCAGGTAGCCACCGTCGGTCTTGCCGTTGACTCGCAGGAAACGCCCGCGCGGGCTTTCCAGCACCGCGACCGTGTCCGAAGGCCCCTCCCGGTAGTAGAGCAGCTGATTCTCTTCGATAAACGTGGTGATCCCCTTCTCCATCCGGGACAAAGGTTCGCTGTAAACATAGACCCCTGAATTCATCTGCAGAGGCTGCCAGCTCTTCATCAGCAGGACCCCGCCAGCGGCCGCCAGGGCCAGCATGACTGCAAACGCCACCCGCCGCTGCACCCTCCACTCCGCAACAAAGGCCGTGAGTCCCGCGGCAATCAGAAGATTCACCGCGGCTCCCAGCAAGAGCGTCATTTCGATGCCGACCAGAGGGATGAGGAAAAAACCGGCAGCAAAAGAACCGAGGATGCACCCGACGGTATTAACGGCATAGGAGTCGGCAATCGTTCTGCCGATGCGGAACTGCCGTTTTTTCATGAAGATCCGGGTAACCAGCGGGAATAACATGCCGCTGCCGAAGGCCGGCACAAACATGATCGCAAAGCAAACCGCGAACTCCTTCAGCATGATGCTGCGCCAGGGGGTATCCACGTGGAAGTGATTGAGGAAGTACCCGGGCAACTGGCCAATCGCCACGGTCGAGACAAACACGGCAACGCCTACGACGATTTGCACCACGATGAAGGCCCGCAGCAGGTTGCCTATCCGATCCACCCAGCGGCCCATGATCATGCTGCCGATCGCCAGTCCAACCAAATAGGTGGTGAGCATCGTGGCAAAGGCATAGACCGAGGTGCCGAACACCAGCACCAGCGCCCGGCTCCACGCCACTTCGTAGACCAGCCCGAGGAATCCGGTCAGGGCAAAGGCAACGAAGGCCGCATTGGCCTGGGCATCAGACACCTGCAAGTCCAGCCCGGGATTTGCCTTGCCGGATTCCGTTGTTTCATCGGGCTTGTTTACCTGCAGGGATCTTGCCCAGAGCAGACTCAGGCCGCCGACGCCGATATTCAGGGCTGCCGCAATCCAGCAGGTCACCAGCAAGCCGACCGCTGGAATCAGGAAAAACGCACTGAGAAAGCTGCCGGCCGCCGCACCCAGGGTATTGAAGGCGAAGATCAGTCCGAAATCCTTGCCCACATGCCGCGGCGAACGGGTCAGAAAATCGCCGATGACCGGCACGGTGGCACCCATCATGATGGTCGGCGGGAGGAGAATGACGGCTGCCAGCAGCACCCGGACGGCGGCCAGCAGAGCAGGAGCCTCGTAAATCAGGGGGAAAACCGCCTGATGCACTTGCTGCATGCCATCCAGAAGCGGATGAAACATGACGGCGTAAATTCCTATGCCTAGCTCCAGCCAACCGTAGAGCACTAGCGGGTGCCCGAACCGGCCCGCATATTTCCCGGCCAGAAAGCTTCCCAGGGCCAACCCCAGGAAAAAAACTCCCAGCACCGTGGCGATGGCATGGGTCGTACTGCCGAAAACCAGCACGGCAAGACGTCCCCAGATGATCTGGTAGATGAGGCCGCAGGCACCGGACAGGGTGAACAGTCCGACAACAGACCAGAAGCGCATGCCGCGTGACGACGACCCCTGGCCCGGCCCGGCAGCAAGGCCTCGCGAGCGGGGGTCGGCCTGGCGCTCACGTTTTTTACCCGGCGTACCTGCTCTGTTT
>JBFYXI010000254.1:0-4152 GCA_041310635.1 Desulfuromonadaceae bacterium
ACGGGATGAACACGTGGTGGTCGCCGAGCACGCCGAGCAGCTTGCCCCCCGGCGCCACCGTCAGCTGCTTGCTCTCGTCGCGGTTGATGCCGATGGTGATCCTGCCGGCCGGAATCAGCCAGGATCGCGCCGCCAGGATCAGCACCACCAGGAGCATCACGATGCCGGTAAAGATCAGTACGCCCAAGCCTATTTCAGTCATCGTCCCGACCGTTACAGCTGGATGCCGGAAAAAGCCATGAACGCCATGGCCATCAGGCCGGCAATCATGAAGGTGATCCCCAGGCCGCGCAGACCCGCCGGCACATCCGCATATTTCATCTTCTCGCGGATGCCGGCCAGCGCCACCAGCGCCAGCGCCCAGCCGGTGCCGCTGCCGAATCCGAACACCACGCTTTCGGCAAAGGTGTAGTCGCGCTCGACCATGAACAGGGAGCCGCCGAGAATGGCGCAATTGACGGTGATCAGTGGAAGGAAGATCCCCAGCGCGTTGTAGAGCGCCGGCACGTACCGGTCGAGCACCATCTCGAGAATCTGCACTATGGCGGCGATCACCCCGATGTAGCAGATCAGGCCGATGAAGGTGAGATCGGTGCCCGCCAGGCCGAGCCAGCCCAGCGCCCCCGGCTTGAGCAGATGCTGGTAGATCAGGTTGTTGACCGGGACAGTAATGGTCTGCACCGCGACCACGGCGATGCCCAGGCCGACGGCGGTGTCCACCTTCTTGGAGACGGCGAGAAAGGTGCACATGCCGAGGAAGAAGGCCAGCGCCATATTCTCGATGAAGATCGCGCGGATCAGGAGACTGAGATAATGCTCCAGCATCTCAGTTCTCCTTTTCGACCTGGCCGGTTTTCCAGGTGCGCAGCGCCCAGATCAGCAGCCCGATGATGAAGAAGGCGCTGGGCGGCAGCAGCATCAGGCCGTTGGGCAGGTACCAGCCGCCCTCGCCGGTGGTCGCCAGGAGGCTGACGCCGAGCAGCTTGCCGGCCCCGAGCAGTTCACGGCAGAAGGCCACCAGCAGCAGCACCAGGCCGTAGCCCAGGCCGTTGCCGATACCGTCGAGAACACTCAGGCCCGGTGGGTTCTTCATGGCGAAGGCTTCGGCGCGACCGAGCACGATGCAATTGGTGATGATCAGGCCGACGAAGACCGACAGCTGCTTGCTGATGGCGAAGGCGTAGGCCTTGAGAAACTGATCGACGATGATCACCAGCGTGGCGATGATGGTAATCTGGACGATGATGCGGATGCTGCCGGGGATCTGCCGGCGGATCAGGCTGACCGAAAGGTTGGCGCCGGCAACCACGAAGGTGACCGCCAGCGCCATGACGATGACCGTTTCCAGCTTGGAGGTGACCGCCAGGGCCGAGCAGATGCCGAGGATCTGCAGGCCGATCGGATTCTTGTTGAACAGAGGGTCGAGCAGCACATCCCTGGCATTGCTCATTGCCTCACCCCCTCCTGCTTCAAGGTCTCGAGAAACGGCTGATAGCCATCGGCTCCCAGCCAGTAGCGGAGCAGGTTGCCGACGCCACGCGCAGTCAGGGTCGCGCCGGCCAGACCATCCACCTGGTAGACGGCGTTCGCGGAACCCTGGTCGACCAGTCCCTTGAGCACTTCGATGCGCGGTCGGCCCGACTCGTCATAGACCTTCTTGCCCGGCCACTGCTTTTTCCAGGCCGGGTTGTCGATTTCGCCGCCGAGCCCGGGAGTTTCGCCATGCTCGTAGAAGGCGAAGCCGGTGACCGTGGTCAGGTCGGCGCCCAGGGCGACAAAGCCGTACATCGTCGACCACAGTCCCTTGCCGTGCACCGGCAGGATCACCTGCTGCAACCGGCCGTCGTCCATCACCAGGTAGACATCCATGTAGCGGGAACGGGCCTTGATCGCCGCGAGATCACGTTCCGCCGGAATCGGCTGGCGGGTGGCCGGGTCGCGCGCGGCGGCCCGGCTGTCGAAGGTGGCAGCATCGAACCGGTCGGTGAACTCGCCGGTTTGCAGATCGACGATACGCGCGTGAATTTTGCCGAACTGCGCCTCGATGGGCCGGTCCGCTGCGTAGAGACCCGCCGCCTGCAGGATGTTCTTGCGTTTGTCCTCGATCTTGTTGCGTTCCTGGCGACTGCTCAGCCCCACCGCCGCCGCGGACACCAGAACGGCGCAGACCAGGCAGAGCAGGAAGGCAACGCCCAGGACTTTCGCCTGGCTATCCCCGGACATGGATCAGTCTCCGCTTGACGTGGAACTTGAGGACCAGCTGATCGATCAGCGGAGCGAAGACGTTGCCGAACAGGATGGCGAGCATCATCCCCTCCGGGAACGCCGGATTGACCACCCGGATCAAGATGCACATGGCGCCGATCAACACTCCGTACAGCCACTGCCCCTCCCGGGTCATGGCCCCGGACACCGGATCGGTTGCCATGAATACCAGGCCGAAGGCGAAGCCGCCCAGCACCAGGTGCCAGAGGGGGCCGAGATCGAACATCGGGTTGGTGCTGCTGCCGACGAGCAGGAAAAGGGTGGAGAGGGACACCGCGCCGAGCAGTCCCGCGAGCATGATGCGCCAGGAGCCGATGCCGGTGAACACCAGGACGGCCGCGCCAAACAGGCAGGCCAGCGTGGAAGTCTCCCCCATCGACCCGGGAATCGTCCCGAGAAAAGCGTCGAACCAGCTGGTGGCGGCGGTGACCGCCGCCACCCCGCCGGCGGCCGCGTGGCTCAGCGGGGTGGCGCCGCTCAGCCCGTCGACGGCTGTCCACACCCGGTCCCCGCTGATTTGCGCCGGATAGGCAAAGAACAGGAACGCCCGTCCGGTCAGGGCCGGGTTGAGGAAGTTTTTGCCGGTGCCGCCGAAGATCTCCTTGCCGATCACGATGCCGAAGCTGATCCCCAGGGCCACCTGCCAGAGCGGCAGCGTCGGCGGGCAGATCAGCGGGAAGAGCGAGCCGGTGACCAGAAAGCCCTCGTTCAACTCGTGGCGGCGCACCATGCAGAACAGGGCTTCCCAGAGGCCGCCGACCAGGTTGGTCACCAGGTAGATGGGAACGAACCAGGCCGCGCCGAGCAGCAGGTTGTCGGCCAACCGGTTCGGATTGCCGGTGTAGCCGAGCAGCTCGAGCAGGGCGCCGCGCCACCCCTCGACGCTGCCGCCGGTCAGCTGCAGGGCGCTGTTGGCCTGGTAGCCGGTGTTCCACATGGCCATGAAAAAACACGGCAGCAGCGCGATCACCACGGTAATCATGACTCTTTTCAGATCGATGGCGTCGCGGACATGGGGAGCGCCGCCGGTGACCTGCCCCGGGGTGTACAGGAAGCTGTCGGCCGCCTCATACAGGGGGTAGAGCCACTCATACCTGCCCCCCCGCTGGAAGTGGGGATGCAGCTTGTCAAGAAGGGTGCGCAGCGCTTTCATCAGCCCTCTTCTTCTATCTTCTGCAGGGTTTGCCGCAAATGCCGGCCGTAGTCGATTTTCCCCGGGCAGACAAAGCTGCACAGGGCCAGGTCCTCTTCGTCCAGCTCCAGGCAGCCGAGACTCTGCGCCAGGTCGCTATCCAGGGTGAGCAGCGCGCGGAGCAGCCAGGTGGCCTGGATGTTGAGCGGCATCACCTTTTCGTAGGCGCCGATCGGCACCATGGCGCGCTGGCTGCCGTGGGTGCTGGTGGTCAGCGGCAGCGGGCGGCGCGGCAGCAGGCACGAGGCAAACACCGGCTTGACCGAGAACCGGTTGAAGCCCGGCAGGCACCAGCCGAGGAACTGCCGCTGGCGATCCTCCGCAAGGACGGAAACCTGGTTGTGATAGCGGCCGAGAAAGTCCAGCTCTGGGGTGGCGTGGCGCCCGTTCAGCACCGATCCGGAAATGACCCGGTGCTCGCCGGCAGGCAGCTGGCCGGCAATCAGTTCCGACAGGCAGGCGCCCTGGCGGGTGCGGATCAGGCGCGGGTTTTTGACCGCCGGCCCGCCGAGGGCGACCAGCCTTTCGGTGAGGAGCCGGCCGGTGAGGAACAGGTGGCCGATGGCAATGACCTCCTGATAGCCGATGTGCCAGACCGTGCGCTGCTGGTCGACCCGTTCGAGGAAGTGGATGTGGGTGCCCACCAGCCCGGCCGGATGGACGCCGGAGAATTCCCTGACGGTGATCCCCTCCGG
>JBFYXI010000263.1:0-4465 GCA_041310635.1 Desulfuromonadaceae bacterium
GCTGGACGTGCTCGATTGCGGCAACTCAGGGACCACCATGCGCCTGATGTGCGGACTGCTCAGCGGGCAGCGATTTTTCTCGGTGCTGACCGGTGACCAGTACCTGCGGCGCCGGCCCATGAAACGGGTAACGGCTCCCCTCGCAACCATGGGGGCGCGCATCTGGGGGCGGCGCGGCGGCGAATTGGCACCGCTGGCCATCCAGGGTGGGCCCTTGCAGCCGATCAGTTACGCCTCACCGCTGGCCAGCGCCCAGGTCAAATCGGCCATCCTGCTCGCCGGGCTCTATGCCGAAGGGGAAACCACCGTCCGCGAGCCGCACCTCTCCCGCGACCACAGCGAACGCATGCTGAGCTGGTTCGGCGCCGACGTCCGGCCGTTCCCCGGCGGCGTCACGGTCCTCGGCAGGCCGCAGCTGGTCGCCCGCGACATGGTCATCCCCGGGGATATCTCTTCCGCAGCCTTTTTCCTGGTGGCGGGTCTGTTGACTCCGGGGGCCGAGCTGCTGGTCAGGAACGTCGGCATCAACCCGACGCGCTGCGGGGTGATCGACATCCTCAAGGCCATGGGCGGACAGCTTGAACTGCTCAATGCCAGGGTGCAGTCCGGCGAGCCGGTTGCCGATATTCTGGTGAAACACAGCCGGCTCAAGGGGATCGAGATCGGTGGCGAAGTCGTGCCGCGGGCCATTGACGAGTTTCCGGTCGTCAGCGTGGCTGCGGCGCTGGCCGAAGGGACCACGACGATCCGCGACGCCGGGGAACTGCGGGTCAAGGAGACCGACCGGATCGCGGCCATGGCCAGCGAACTGGGCAAGCTCGGGGCGCTGATCGAGCCGACGCCGGACGGCATGATCATTACCGGACGCGAGCAACTGCAGGGGGGGGCGGTGGTGTCCCACGGCGACCACCGTATCGCCATGAGTTGCGCGGTCGCCGCGCTGGTCGCCGCCGGACCGGTGGACATTGCCGACACCGCCTGCACCGAGACCTCTCTCCCTGGCTTCTGGGCGCTCTTGGAGTCCATCCGGGGCTGAGACCCCTCCGCAGTGCACGACCTAAAGTGACGGGTGACCAGTGACCAGTAACCAGCCCCCAGCCTCCGCCTCCATGCGTGAACCGATCATCGCCATCGACGGCCCGTCAGGGGTCGGCAAGAGCACGCTCAGCAAACTGCTGGCCAGTGCACTCGGCTACCTGCATCTCGACACTGGCGCCATGTACCGGGCCGTGGCCCTGGCTGTCTGTCGCCGCGGCATCGCCCCGAACGATCTGGCCGCCCTCGGCTCCCTGGCGGAGGAAGTAACCATCGATTTTGCCCGCGACGCAGGCGGCGACCGGGTTCTGCTGGACGGCGAAGATGTCTCTGCCGCGATCCGCACCCCCGAGATCAGCCTGCTGACCTCGCAGGTCTCCGCCTGTCAAGCGGTGCGCGTGGCGCTGGTCGATCGCCAGCGCGAACTCGGCGCATCCGGCGGCGTGGTGCTCGAGGGGCGCGATACCGGCTCGGTGGTCTTTCCCGATGCGGAAGTGAAGTTTTTTCTGACGGCCAGCGCCGCCGAACGCGGGCGCCGGCGCTTCCTGGAACTGCAGGCCAAGGGGTTGAGCGTCGAGCTGGCCCGGACGGTTGCCGAGGTCGAGGTGCGTGATGCGGCTGACAGTGGCAGGGTCCACTCGCCGCTCTGCCAGCCGGTCGATGCCGTCGTCATCGACACTTCGCAGTTGAGCATCGACCAGGTGCTGGTCGAGATGCTGCGGGTTGTCGAAGAACGGCGGGTACCGTCCGGTCGCGGCGGGCAGGGGTAGCGGATGGAGATCCTTCTGGCCAAGAGCGCAGGTTTCTGCTTCGGCGTCAAGCGGGCCACCCAGATGGCCTTCGCCGCCGCTGCCGAGTACTCCCACATCTGCTCCCTCGGGCCGATCATTCATTCGCCGCAGGTAGTCGACAAGCTTGCCGAGCAGGGCGTGGAGGTGATCGAGCAGGTCGAGGACATCCCCGCGGGAGCGGTGATCATTCGTTCCCACGGCGTTACGGCCGGAGAAATCCAGGCCATTCTGGATCGCGACCTGACCATGGTCGACGCCACCTGTCCGTTTGTGAAGAAGGCCCAGGAGTACGCTGCCCGGCTGGCCGCCGAAGGGTACAGCGTGGTGATTGTGGGTGAGGCGGAGCATCCGGAAGTGCAGGGGATCGTCTCTTATGCCGCCACCGGCCAGGTGCTGGTCATAGCCAACGCTGCCGAGGCCGAAAAGCTGCCGCGCCTCGGCCGGGTCGGGATCGTGGCCCAGACCACCCAATCCTTCGAAAACCTGCGCCAAGTCGCTGACATCTGCATGAAAAAGAGCCGGGAGCTGCGGGTTTTCAACACCATCTGCGATGCGACCACGGTACGCCAGAACGAAGCGCGCGAAATTGCCCAGCAGGTCGACGTGATGCTGGTGATCGGCGGCTACAACAGTGCCAACACCACGCGGCTGGCGCATATCTGCCGGGAGATCCTTCCGGAGACCCATCACCTCGAAACCGCCCAGGAGATTGAAAGCTCCTGGTTCACCGGGGCGCGGCGGGTCGGTATCACGGCCGGAGCGTCGACGCCGCGCTGGCTGATCGACGAAGTGGTCAGTCGGGTCGCCGAGCTTGCCGGAAAATAAGCCGACAAAATAAATATTTGTCTTTCCTTTTTCGCTGTGCTACGGTCAACGACCATGGCTGGGGCCATACTGCTGCAGTGCGGCAGACTTTGTTAGGGGGTATCGGGTTAATGTCGGATAACATCAACAACAACCAGGAACAGAACGAGAACATGGAACACGAACAGGATTTCCAATCACTGTTCGAAAGCAGTCTGCAAGAACTGCATGTCGGAGACGTGGTGCGCGGCACGGTCGTCCAGGTCAATGATGACACCGTCGTCGTCGACGTCGGCTACAAGTCAGAAGGCGTTATCGCGATCGAGGAATTCCGCGATGAGGAAGGTCAGCTCCTCGTCAAGGTTGGCGACGAGATCGATGTCCTGTTCGAGCGCCGCGAGAATGAAAGCGGTCTCATCACCCTGTCGAAATCGAAGGCCGACCGTCAGCGGATCTGGGGTTCCCTTGAAGAAGGTTCGACGGTTGAAGGGAAAATCACCGGTCGCATCAAGGGCGGTCTGACCGTCGATATCGGCGTGAGTGCGTTTCTCCCCGGTTCCCAGGTGGACATCCGCCCGGTGCGCAACCTGGACAAGCTGCTCGGCGCCACCCTGAATTTCAAGATCATCAAGCTCAACAAGCGCCGTGGCAACATCGTGCTTTCCCGCCGCGTGCTGCTCGAGGAAGAGCGTGATTCCATGCGCGGCCAGACGCTGGAACATCTGGTCGAAGGCGAAGTGGTCGAGGGCGTGGTCAAAAACCTCACCGATTACGGCGCCTTTATCGATCTCGGCGGGCTCGACGGTCTGCTGCATATCACCGACATGTCCTGGGGACGGGTCAACAATCCGGCGGACGTGCTCACCATCGGCCAGAAACTGCAGGTCAAGGTGTTGAAGTTCGACCGCGAGCGCGAGCGGGTTTCCCTCGGTCTGAAGCAGATCATCCCTGATCCGTGGACCGATGTCGAAGGGAAATACCCGGTTGGCAGCCGAGTCAAGGGCAACGTCGTCAGCCTGACCGATTATGGCGCCTTCGTCGAGCTCGAAGGGGGCGTCGAGGGACTGATTCATGTCTCCGAGATGAGCTGGACCAAGCGCGTCAAGCACCCGAACAAGCTGCTCAACGTCGGCGACGAAGTGGAAACCGTGGTACTGGCGCTGGATATCCCCAATCGACGGATTTCCCTCGGTCTCAAGCAGATCGAAACGAATCCGTGGGAACAGATCGGCGAGAAGTTCCCGGTCGGCACCGTCATCGAAGGACAGGTCAAGAACATTACCGACTTCGGTGTCTTCGTCGGTGTCGACGAGGGCATCGACGGCCTGGTGCACATCTCCGACCTCTCCTGGACCCGGCGGATCAAGCATCCTTCCGAACTCTATCGCAAGGGTGACACGGTCAAGGCCGTAGTGCTCAACATCGATCGCGAAAACGAGCGCTTTTCCCTCGGGATTAAGCAGCTCAGTTCGGATCCCTGGAGCATACTGCCGACCAAGTGCGCACCGGGGACCATCATCCGAGGTCGCGTCACCTCGGTGACCGATTTCGGCGTGTTCCTCGAGATCGAAGAGGGGATCGAGGGGCTGATTCACGTCTCCGAGTTGAGCCGCGAAAAGGTCGAAAGCCCGCGTGACTTCGCCAAGAACGGTGACCTTCTGGAAGCGGTGGTCTTGAGCATCGACGGGGTCGACCGTAAAATCGCCCTGTCGATCAAGCAGCTCGACGACCACAAGGAAAAGGCCGAAGTCCGAGAATTCCTCGGTGCCCAGAAAGAAGCCACCTCCAACCTCGGTGCCCTGCTGCAGGGCGCCATGGACCGAAACGGCGCCGAT
>JBFYXI010000277.1:0-3169 GCA_041310635.1 Desulfuromonadaceae bacterium
AAAAATAATTTAAAAAAATTTTAACTTTTTTGTTGACATGAAAAATCGCTAATGGTATTTATTAATCAACATTAACGAACAACGGTTAAAAAACCATAAGGAGAACGTCATGAAAAGCCAATCCAAAATGATCGATCTGGTCAAGAGCAGCTACCTGGTTCTGATCCTTGCCCTGCTCGGCGTGTTCGCCTTCATCTCCGCCGTGCTGATCGCCTGGCCGGCCTTGGCCTACATCGGCGCCAAGCTGTTCAACTAGGTCAAGAGCACGGCCGGCCCCCTGATCCCGACACCCACAGACAGCGATAAAGGAGAACCATCATGAGCGCAGCGATGACCCTGATCAACTCGGCAAAAGCCAGCTACACGGTAGCGATGATGGCCGTCCTCGGCGTGTTCGCCTTCGTCTCCGCCACCCTGATCGCCTGGCCGGCCCTGGCCTACCTCGGCGCCAAGCTGATGAACTGATGCCGCCGGAGAGCGCAGGCTCTCTGTTGCAAGACACCAACGGCCGCCCCCCAGCAGGGGCGGCCGCTTTATTTATTGGCGCGGACCGGCGGTGAAACCGGCACCTCTCTGCCGACAACTCCGGTCGTGCTTCGCTGCCGCTTGTCAATCCTCGACCTCTTCATCCTCATCATCGATCACGATCGGCCGCCCGGCACGCAGATCGGCCAGATACTGTTGCTGTTTGCGAATCGCCGCGCCGTTGCGCGTCCACAGGTTATAGCTCTCCAGCCCCATGACGCTGAGGCCGGCAAAGAAAACCGCCCAGAAGTTGTCTGGCAGGCCGCCGGACAGGTGGTAGAAAATGTAGAAGCCGGTGAGGAAGGCGGCGTGCTGAAAGCCGCGGGAGGAGCCGGTGGTGCTGGTTGTCATGCGGGCGAAGATCAGCACAATTCCGGAGAAAGCATAGATGACCAGAGCCAGGCTGATCAGGTCCACGGGTGGCGGCGCACCTAGCTTCTGGCGCAGGGTTTCCGGCATGTCGGGGAAGATATCGAAGCCGTTGAACGCCGCGAAGCTGACCAGCAGGAAGATGACTGTGCCCCACAGACCATTGCCCGCGGTGCGCTCCAGCTTGCGGATGCGCGCCTCGATGCGGGACTGCAAATCTTGACGCCCCGACGGAACATTACCGCCGGGGCTTGTCTGCGCTGACTTCATGCCACTCCGCCGCCCATGTTTCAGGCGCTGATGTTCAGCTCTGGCACAGCCCCCACCACATACGCTCCACCAAGCAGTCGTCAGGTTTTGTCGGGGGGGGATTTCTCAAGTTCCCGCACACGCTGCGCCATGCGCTGAAACGCTCCGGCAAGACGCGCCATGTCGCCGGTCAATTCAGGGATCTCCTGATCGAGGTTAGCATTGCTTTGCTTTTCGGTAAAGAGGGCCAGTTTGTGTATCGGCATGAGGATTTGCCGGTAGAGGAGGGCGCAGACGGCCCCGACAGTAAGAACCAGCAGCATGCCGGTGAAAACGATCATGCGGTTCTGCAGCATTCCCATGGTGCGCTGCAGCGGCGCCTGGGAGAGGCCGATGTCAAGGGTGCCAAGCAGGGTCTGGCTGGCATCGTGAACATGGCAGTCCGAGGTATAGCAGTCCGGGGCGTTGTACACCGGCACGGTGATGGCCAGGACGCTGTTGCCGGAAGGATTGGTGAACTGACGGGCCTTGTCCATCGTGCCAATGTGTTGCTTGGTCTCGCCGCCGATGTGGCAGACGCTGCAGCCGGCGGCATTCTTGTCTACGAAGCGATTGATCTCGGCATCATTCTCCGAGAACATGATCAGCCCTTTTTTGTTGAAAATGCGCAGGTGCTCGACCTGCTGTTGCTCGCCGACGTTGCGAATGATCTCGCGCAAGGTTTCACGGTCGTCGTGGAGCATGGCGTAGCGGGTCGACTTGACGACCGTGTCGGCAAACGCCGAGGCATGCTCGATCTCCCCGCGGACCAGGTCGCTTTTGATGAAGGAGTAGAGCAGGAAGCAGCAGGCAATGACGAAGCAGGTCACGGCACAGGCAACCGGGAGGATGGCGCGGCAATTGATACTGTTCAGCATGTTGGTCCTCCTTCGCGCCCGTCAGGGGCGGGATCGGCCGGCGATCCCGCCCCTGACGCCTTTCAATCGATAGAGCGATAAACACCCTCGGCCGCCGGCGCGGATACCTGCACCGGGGCATTGGCGTGCAGGCTTGCGGGTGCCGTTGCGTAGGCTTCTTCCTCAACCGTCTTCCAGGTGAAGAGAATCGGCAACCGATAGAGGATAAAGCGATAGACGACCACATAGATGGCGAAGACGGTAATGGTGATAATGACTTCGAAGATATGGGGAATTTCCTGGTAAAGCTGCCAGTTGAAGGCGATCAGCGCCGTATTGAGCCGGTTCAGCACGATGCCGAAGACGGTCAGGGCCGCCGCGGCGCGCACGATGCCGACCCGCTGGTTTTTGATTGCCCAGGCAAAGATCACCATCGGCACCACGACCCCGACAAGCATCTCCAACAGGAACCAGGCACCCCATCCGGTGGCCAGATAGGCCCATTCGTTGTCATGGGCAACACCGATCAGCTTGATGACCAGATAGGTGATCAGGCCCATACTCGCGCCCTTGGCGAGACCAAAGGTACAGCGGTCGAGGTTGTCGAGAAAGTTACTGTCACAGCGCCAGGCCATGGTCTTTTTCACGATGGTGCTGACCACGATCACCATGCACAGACCTGCAGGGATCGCCGAAACGAAGAAGTGAATCCACTGGAACGACGCCGAGTACCAGAGGGGGTGGACCTTGCCGGGGGCGTAGGTAAACAGGGCCCCCAACGCGCCTTGATGGAGAGTCGACAGAATGATGCCGGCAACCGTCAGGCCGACCGCGATGCTACGGATGAAGCGCTTGCCGCCGAGCCAGCCGATCCATTCGAAAAAGGCCACGGAGACCTCGGCAACCTGGACCGACAGGTAGGTGGCAACGTGCCAGGCGACCAGGAAGAGCACCGCGGCCGGGCCGAAGGAAACCACCATCGGGTAGGGGAGACGCCATGGAATGCCGAGGTCGACCACGAGATAGATAACGGCAAAGAAGTAGCCGAGCAGGCCGTTGAGCAGAGCCAGCCGTTCCACCGGTTCGAAATCGTGACGGCCGAAGATCTCGACGGTGGTGCCGAGCATGAA
>JBFYXI010000278.1:0-5279 GCA_041310635.1 Desulfuromonadaceae bacterium
TCGACACCAAGGCCCCCTTGCGGCTCGAGTAGCCGACGCGCGGCAGCAGGAAGCCGGACTCGCGTTCGGACTTCACCGGAAAAACCAGGTAAGGAAGATAAAGCAGCGGCTGGTTGCGGACTTCGAACCAGACATCGCGGGCCACGGCGTAGTTGCCGAGTTCGACATCGACCCGGCCGGCGGTGAACTGCCAGTCGGGGATCGCGCCGTCGCAGGTGGTGAAGCGCCCGTCAGTGACCCGGTAACTGGCTTCGCCGAGCCGCTCGATCTCCGCGCCGGCCAGATGGAAATTGCGTTCGCGCAGCAGCACCCGGCCCTGGCTGACCAGCCCCAGGCCGGTGGCCAGATTGGCCTGGAGACTGGCCCCCTGGAGTTCGCCGGCCGGTTCGTCGAGGCTGACCTGGCCGCTGGCCACCACATCGCGGGTGGTCGCCTGCCACAGCAGTTCGTCGGCGGCCAGCCGGGTTTCCCCTTGCTCCAGGGTCACGGCGCCGCGGGCATGATAGACACTGGTGGCGCTGTCGTATTCGAGTTCATCGGCCGCCAGGGACACCGAGGACGCCCGCTCTGCGCCGGTCGGCGGCGACAGCTCGGCCGGCACCGGCCGGGGCTCGACGGCGGCCTCCGGCAAGACCTTGGGGCTGTCGGGGAGGGTTGGCGGCAACTCGGCCAGAGCCGCTCCCGCGACCGCGATCAGGGCAGCGCATATCGCCCCCGCCCAGAATGTTCGCAACATCCGCATCATAGTTTTCATCCACCTTGCCGGGCCGCTTGCGGCGCCGGCTGACCGACCGGAATGGCTGGGGCGGCGAGCAGCAGGGCCCGCACCGCGGCCACCAGGTACAGCGAGCCGGCCACGACCACCACCTCGTCGCCGGTACGTTCGGCAGCGGCCGCGGCAAAGGCCGCGTCCGCCGAGGGATAGCCGCGGGCCGACACGGCGCGCTGCCGCGCCCAGGCCGCCAGGGTTTCCGGCGCCACGGTCGCGTCCACCGGGGCCGGTGCCGCGTAAAGGGCCCGCAGGGCGGGTCCCGCCAGGGGGGCGAGGACCTCCTCGGGGTGCCGCTGACCGCTGAGTGCGACCACCAACCGCACCGGGCGGCGGACGGTTTCGGCCAGGTAACTGGCCAGAGCCGCCGCCCCCGCCGCGTTATGGGCGCCGTCGAGCAACACGCTCGGCGGATCCCCCCACCACTCCAGCCGCCCCGGCCAGCGCACGCTGGCGCCGGCCTGGCGCAGGGCCGCATCGCTGATGATCCAGCCGTCCCGGCGCAGACGCGCGGCACCGGCCAGGGCCTGGGCATAGTTGGCCAGCTGGTGGCTGCCGGGGAGGGCGCAGACCAGGCCGGCCAGTTCGGTTCCCGGGGCGCGGAACCACATGGCTGCATGGTCGCCGCCGTAGCCATAGTCCCGGTCGGCCCGCCAGAGCGGCGCGCGGCAGGCGTTGGCCGCCGCGGCGATGACTGCGCCGGCTGCGGCCGGCTGCGTTCCGCTCACCACCGGCACCCCCGGCTTGACGATGCCGGCCTTTTCCACGGCAATGGCCGCCAGGTCAGAACCGAGGTGTTCCTGGTGATCGAGGGAGACCGGTGTGATCAGGCACAGGACCGGCTCGACCACGTTGGTCGCATCCAGCCGCCCGCCCATGCCGGTCTCGAGCACGGCGACCTCGACGCCGGCGTGGCGAAAAGCCAGCAGGGCCAGAGCGGTGGTCGCCTCGAAGAAGGTCGCCGGAATGCCGCGGGCGGCGGCGCGCACCTCCCCGGCCAGTTCCGCCAGGCGTGCTTCAGCCAGCGGCTCGCCGGCGATGCGCACCCGTTCGGCAAAGTGGTGCAGGTGCGGCGAGGTATACAGCCCCACCCGCAGGCCGGCATGGCCGAGGATCTCCGCCAGCAGCACGCTGACCGAGCCCTTGCCGTTGGTCCCGGCCACCTGGATGCAGCGGAAGCCGGACTGGGGATTGCCGAGCCGGGCCAGCAGCCCGCGCACGTTCTGCAACCCCAGCTTGATGCCGAACCGCTGCAGGCCGTAGAGCCAGGCGAACGCCTCGTCCGGTGTCACGGTCAGGCCGCGGGGGGCGACTGCCGGGTCAGGATGCGCAGGATCTGCGCCAGACGCTGCTTCATCTCGCTGCGTGCCACGATCATGTCGACCATACCATGTTCGAGCAGGTATTCGGAGCGCTGGAACCCCTCGGGGAGCTTCTGGCGGATGGTCTGCTCGATGACGCGCGGTCCGGCAAAGCCGATCAGGGCGCGCGGCTCGGCGATGTTCAGGTCGCCGAGCATGGCGAAGCTGGCCGTCACGCCGCCGGTGGTCGGGTCGGTGAGGATCGACAGGAACGGAATCCCCGCCTTCTTCAGTTTGGCCAGGGCCGCGCTGCTCTTGGCCATCTGCATCAGCGACAGGATGCTCTCCTGCATGCGCGCCCCGCCCGAAGAGGAGAAGACCAGCACCGGCTGCCGCTGCGCCAGGCCGAGTTCGATGGCGCGAGTGACCTTCTCGCCGACCACCGAGCCCATGCTGCCGCCGAGAAAGCTGAAATCGAAGACCGCCACCACCACCGGCAGCCCCTCGATGGTCCCGGTCCCGGTGATGATCGCATCGCCGCCGCTCTTGCTGACTGCCGCCTTGATGCGATCGCTGTACTTCTTGGTGTCCTTGAACTTGAGAAAGTCGATCGAGGTAATGTTCGGGTCGGTCTCGGCGAAGGAGCCTTCGTCGAGCACCAGGGCGATCCGCTCCCGGGCGCTGATGCGAAAGTGGTAGTCGCACTTCGGGCAGACGTTGTGGTTGCGCTCGATTTCCTTGGTGTAGATGATCTCTTCGCAGTTCTTGCACTTGGTCCAGAGCCCTTCGGGCATCTGCACCTTCTTGACGTCAGCCTGCGCCGCGATCGGCGCTTTCGATTTCTTGAACCAAGCCATCCTCAAGCCTCCTTGGCCGGTCAGCGACGACTGCCGGCCGGGATCATGCAACGCGGTTTCAGATAACGCCAGTCCGCCGGCCAATCCCGCGCCGGGGACCGCGGACTTTTCGCGCGCGGGGGCTCATGCCGAGACCACCGCCTGCTTCAGGACCCGCGCGAAGCTAAGAACTTCCTCGGTCAGCCGCGGCGACCGTCCATGGGTGGCAATCACCTGGACCAGGGCGCTGCCGACCACCACCGCATCGGCGAAAGCCGCCACCGCCCGGGCATCGGCGGGAGTTTTCACTCCGAAACCGACGGCCACCGGTACCGGACTCTGCCGGCGGACCCCGGCGACCGCATCGGCGATCGCCGCCGCATCGACCGCCTGCGTCCCGGTCACACCGGTCATCGACACGTAGTAGAGAAATCCCTCGGCGCGCCCGGCCAGGGCCGTCATGCGCGCCTCCGGAGTGGTCGGCGCCAGCAGGGTAATCAGGTCGATCCCCGCTGCCCGCAGGTGAGGATGAAGCTCGCCGGCCTCCTCGGGAGGGAGGTCGACCAGCAGCAGGCCGTCGACGCCGGCCGCGGCCGCATCCCGGCAGAAGGCCGCTGCGCCGTAGCGGAACACCGGGTTGTAATAGCCCATCAGCACGATCGGCACGTTGGTATGCTGGCGGATCCTTGATACCAGATCGAGGACGCCGCGCAGCGTGGTGCCGGCCGCCAGGGCCCGTTCGGAGGCCGCCTGGATGGTCGGCCCATCGGCCATCGGGTCGGAGAAGGGGAAGCCGAGTTCAAGCAGGTCGACCCCGGCCTCGACCAAGGCATGGATCACCCGTTCGCTGGTGGCCAGGTCGGGGTCGCCCGCGGTGAGAAAGGTGATCAGCGCCTTTTCGTCGCGCTGGCGCAGGCTCTCGAAGGTCTGGGCAATCCGGGACATGTTGCGGCAAGAACCTCGCAAGTTGGTGAATGGTAAGAGCAGAGGGGTCCGATTGCAACGCTTTTCTGTGGCACCGGGCAGACTTCAGGCCCCGCCGCCCGGCGGCCGGCCGCCGCTCTCTTTGCCGCGCCGTTGGTGGCTGCGCCGGCGGCGCGGCTTGCCTTCCGCCGGCGGGGCCTTCTCCGGCACCGGCGCCTTGCGCCGGGGGGGGGTGCGCCGGTAATCCCAGAAGAAGTCGGCTTCGCCGGGAAATTCGCTGGGAATCTTGATACCGATGTACTCCTCGATTTCCGGCAGATGAAAGACCAGGTCCTCATCGGCCAGGGTGATCGCCTTGCCGCGCGCCCCGGCCCGCGCCGTGCGGCCGATGCGATGCACGTAATCCTCGGCGTCCTGGGGGAGATCGTAGTTGATGACGTGACTGACGTCGTCGATGTGCAGCCCCCGTGAGGCCACGTCGGTGGCCACCAGGAACGGCAGGCGCCCGGTCTTGAAGTCGTCGATCAAACGCAGGCGCTTGCGCTGGTCGATGTCCCCGGAGATCACCGCCGCCTTGTAGCCGTTGGCGTTCAGGCGCTCGGCGAGGTGTTCGGCTTCCTTCTTGGTGTTGACGAAGAGCAGCACCCGTTCGAAGTCTGATGTGCGGCGCAGCAGCCCCATCAGAAACGGGAACTTCTCGCGGCGCGAGACGTGGTAGAGGATCTGCTCGACCCGCTCGACGGTCACCTGCTCCGGGGCAATTTTGACCCGCTCGGCAAGGTTCATGAACTCGTAGGCCAGTTCCATGACCCGCGGCGACAGGGTGGCCGAAAAGAGCATGGTCTGGCGCTTCTCGAAGGGTGGCAACTGGCGCAGGATATAGCGCAGGTCCTTGATGAAACCCATGTCGAACATGCGGTCTGCCTCATCGACCACCACCATCTCGACCTGGCGCATGCTGAAGACCTTCTGCTTGAAGTAGTCGATCAGCCGCCCCGGGGTGGCGACGATCACGTCGACGCCGTTGCGCAGCGCCTGGCGCTGCTTGTCGTAGTCGATCCCGCCAAAGATGGCCTGCACCTTGAACGGGCAGTGCGCGCCGAGCCCCTCGGCATCCTGGCAGATTTGCGCCACCAGTTCGCGGGTCGGCGCCAGAATCAGGGCACGCGGTTGATCGCCGGTCGGCTTCGGGTCAGCCAGCATACGGCTGAATAGGGAGACCAGGAAGGCCGCGGTCTTGCCGGTGCCGGTCTGGGCCTGGGCGGCCACGTCCTTGCCGGCCAGGGCCAGGGGGATCGATTCCTCCTGTACCGGGGTCAGGTCGGTGAAGCCGACCGTCTCGATCCCGCGCATGACCTGCTCGGGGATGTTGAGTTCAGTGAATTTCATTAGGTTCCTTTGGTGGGGGCGACGCAGGCTTTATCTGCTTCGCCCCGCGTTCAGAGCAAA
>JBFYXI010000004.1:0-5484 GCA_041310635.1 Desulfuromonadaceae bacterium
CGTTGGTCCTGATGACCGCGGTCTGGTTTGGTTTCAGTTTCCTGTTCCCTTCCCAGCCGCCGCAGAGCCCACCTAGCGCCCCGGTGGCTGCGGCAGAACCCGCGGTCCCGCCAGCGATCAGCAGCGAACCGGTCCACACCACGCCGCCGCCGGTAGCCACTGTGGCCGTAACCCGGGAGATTGTAGTTGACACCGAAGTCTTCCGGGCTGTGTTCTCGACGGCGGGAGCACGTCTGGTTTCGTTGGAACTCAAGGATTATCGGGCCACCAGCGACCCGAATTCCGGTCCGGTGGAACTGGTCAAGGCCATCGATCTGCACCACGGGACCCTGCGCACCACGGGTACCGAAGCTCTGGCGCTGGCCAGCGACGCCGCCTATCTGCTTGATTCGGAGCTTGACCGGTTTACGGTTGCCCCCGGCGGTGAACAGCGCCTGAACTTCCGGCACGTCACCCCCGGCGGCGCCGAGGTCATCAAGAGCTTCACCTTTCACGGCGACCGCTATAGCATCGATTTCAACCTCGGCGTACGTAATCACAGCGTTACGACACTGCGCGGCGCTGTGGAACTCGCCCTGGTCCAGCAGTGGGATGAGAGCAAAAAAGACAGTTACAGCTTTGCCGGTCCGGCGACCCTGGTCGGGGATTCGCTCGATCAGGTCGATGTCAGCGACCTGACCAAGGAGGCCAAGACCTATGGCAAGGAAGCCGTATGGAGCTCTTTGCAAAGCAAGTATTTCATGACGGCGGCTGTGCCCCTCGATGCAGCCGTTGACCAGGTACGGGTCGCCCTGAGCGGCGAACAACTCGAAAACTCCTTCAAGTCTGCGCCGTTTACGTTGCAGTCCGGTGAACACCGTCAGTTCGGTTTCTTGCTGTTTTTCGGTCCCAAGGATCAGGCGTTGCTCGAAGCGGCTGATCATGATCTCGAGCGGGCCGTCTATTTCGGCTGGTTCGACCTGCTGGCCAAGCCGCTTCTTTATGTCCTGGAGTTCTTTTACGGCTTCCTCAACAATTACGGTCTGGCCATCATTCTGCTGACCGTCCTCATCAAGCTGCTGTTCTGGCCACTGACGCACAAGAGCTTTACTTCGATGAAGTCCATGCAGAAGCTGCAGCCGGAAATGCAGAAACTTCGCGAAAAATACAAGAATGACAAGGAACGGCTGAACCGCGAACTCATGGAGCTCTACAAGAAGCACCGGGTCAATCCGCTCGGCGGCTGTCTGCCGATGCTGGTGCAGATCCCGGTTTTTTTCGCCCTTTACAAGGTACTGCTCGATTCCATCGCCCTGCGCCAGGCGCCCTTCATTCTTTGGCTGACCGACCTGTCCGCCAAGGACCCTTATTACATTACCCCGCTGCTGATGGGGGCGAGCATGTTCGTGCAGCAGAAGATGACGCCGACCACGGCCGACCCGATGCAGGCGAAAATCTTCATGTTCATGCCGGTAGTCTTCACCTTCCTGTTCCTCAATTTCCCCTCGGGCCTGGTTCTCTACTGGCTGGTCAATAACCTGTTGACCATTGCCCAGCAGTACTACATTAATCACCGGCACGCCTGATTTCGCCGTGAACCGTTCCGCCTCGCCCGCCGCCGACACCATCGTCGCACCGGCGACCCCGCCGGGCGATGGCGGCATAGGTATCGTCCGCCTGTCCGGGCCGCAGTCCGAAGCCCTGTTGGCAAGCGCTTTTCATGGCCGGACCGCGGCCGCGGCGATGGTCTCTCACCACCTCTACCATGGCCGACTTTGTCGAGCTGATGGCATCGCGGTCGATGACGTGCTGGCGGTGATCATGCGCGCACCACACTCCTATACCGGCGAGGACGTGGCCGAGATCCACTGTCACGGTGGCAGCCAGCAGGTGCGCAGCGCCCTCGACCTATTGCTGGCTGCAGGCGCCCGCCTGGCCCGCCCCGGGGAGTTTACTCAGCGCGCCTTTGTCAACGGACGCCTCGACCTGGCCCAGGCTGAGGCCGTGGCGGCCCTGATCGGCGCCCGTTCCGAGCGGGCCGCCCGCGTAGCTCTGGCACAACTCGATGGACGTCTGTCCCGGCAACTCCAGGGTTTTGCCGGGGAGTTGCGCGAGTTACTGCTGCTGCTCGAGGCACATATCGATTTTCCCGATGACGACCTCGGTTTCCTCGATCGTCCGGCGGTGGCGGCTCGGGCGGCAGCCGTCCAGATCGCCATGTCTGACCTGATGGTGACCTTCGATGCCGGGCGGGCTCTGCGCGAGGGGGTCAATGTGCTGATCCTCGGTCGCCCGAACGTCGGCAAGAGTTCCCTGCTCAACGCGCTGCTCGGTGAAGCGCGGGCCATAGTCACCGCAATTCCCGGCACCACCCGCGACACCCTCGAGGAGCAGCTGGTGCTCGGCGGATTCCCGGTGCGCCTGGTTGATACGGCGGGGGTGCGCGACACCGATGATCCGGTTGAAGTCGAGGGGGTTCGTCGCGCCCGGGAAAAGGCGCAGGCTGCCGATCTCCTCCTGCTGGTCATCGACATGTCGCACCCTCTGACCAGGGAAGATCGCATGGCCATGGCGCTGGCCCCGCCGGAGCGGACCATTCTGGTCCGCAACAAAAGCGACCTGCCTGGTGCCTGCAGCCTGGAGGAGCTCGCCGGCTTCCCTCACCAGGTCGTCGTGTCCGCGCGCCATGGCAGCGGGCTGGCGGCCCTGGAGCGGGCCGTGGTCGAGCATTTTTCCGAGAACTCCGGGGGGGAACTCGCCGAAGGCGTGGTCCTTACCGAACGCCGGCACCGGGAGTCCCTTGGTGCGGCTCTGGCAGCAGTCGGGTGTTTCCTGGCGGCGCTGGCCGCCGAAGAGCCTCTGGAATGCCTGGCCTTCGAGCTACATGAAGCGCTGGCCGCCCTCGGCCAGATCACCGGGGAGACCACATCCGCCGCCATGCTTGAGGAGATCTTCGCGCGTTTCTGCATCGGCAAATGAGCAGCCGATGTTTCACGTGAAACATCGGCCGGACCAAGAGTGAGGGTGACAAATGGTCGAGGGTGATCGCTATCAGGTGATTGTGGTCGGAGCCGGGCACGCCGGCTGCGAGGCGGCTCTGGCCGCCGCGCGCATGGGGTGCCGGACACTGTTGCTGACCCTGCATCTCGACATGTGCGGGCAGATGTCGTGCAACCCGGCGATCGGTGGCCTGGCCAAGGGGCACCTGGTGCGCGAAATCGATGCCCTTGGCGGGGAGATGGCGCGCAACATCGATGCCACTGGCATCCAGTTTCGGCTGCTTAATACCAAAAAAGGGCCGGCCGTGCGCGCTTCGCGGGCCCAGGCCGACCGCGATCTCTATCGACAACGCATGAAGCAGGTACTCGAGAAGCAAAGCGGTCTCGATCTCAAGCAGGGGCAGGTGATACGCCTGTTGGAAAAGGGCGGGCGGGTCACCGGGGTGGAGTCGCGCGAGGGCGTGCGCTTCCGCGCCCCAGCCGTGGTGCTGACCACGGGAACCTTCATGCGCGGGCTGATCCATATCGGATTGCAGCACTACGCCGGTGGGCGGGCCGGCGAGCTGCCCTCCGAAGGCCTCTCCGATCATCTGCGCACCCTCGGTTTTGTCGTCGGCCGTCTGAAGACCGGCACGCCGGCGCGTCTGGCCAAAAGCTCCATCGATTTCTCTGGCCTGCAGGCCCAGCCGGGAGATCCCGAACCGCTGCCGTTCTCGGCAGACACCGAGCGCATCGACCGGCTCCAACTTCCCTGTCACATTACCTCTACCAACCCCCGCACCCATGACATCATCCGCAGCGGACTGGACCGGTCACCGCTCTATTCCGGGGTGATCGAAGGGGTCGGGCCGCGCTACTGTCCCTCCATCGAGGACAAGGTCGTGCGCTTCCCCGAGAAGGAAAGCCACCAGGTGTTTCTCGAGCCGGAGGGCTACGCCAGCGGCGAGATCTACCCGAACGGCGTCTCTACCTCGCTGCCGATCGATATCCAGCTGGCATTTCTGCGAACTCTGCCCGGACTCGAAAAGGTGGAGATCATGCGCCCCGGTTACGCGATCGAGTACGATTACGTCGATCCGATCCAGCTGCTGCCGACCCTGGAGACCAAGGGCCTGGGGGGGCTGTACCACGCCGGTCAGGTCAACGGCACCTCGGGCTACGAGGAGGCTGCGGCCCAGGGGTTGCTCGCCGGGATCAATGCCGCCTTGCAGATCAAGGGCAGGAGCCCGGTGACCGTCGGTCGTGAACAGGGCTACCTTGGCGTAATGGTCGACGACCTGGTCAGCCTCGGTGCCCGCGAGCCCTACCGCATGTTCACTTCGCGGGCCGAGTACCGCCTGTTGCTGCGCGAGGGCAATGCCGACCAGCGGCTCAGCGAGCTCGGTCACCGGGTCGGCCTGCTGCCAGCGGCCCGCTGGGAACGCTATTGCGCCAAGCAGGCGGCACTGGAGCGTGGCGCGCAGCGCCTCCGCGAGGTTCGCGTGGCGCCCGGTGACAAGGGGGTACTTGACCGCCTCGGCCTGGGTTTGCTGCACAACGGCGCCTCGCTGGAGGAGTTGCTGCGCCGCCCGGAGTTCGGCCTCGGTGACCTGCTCTTTCTCGATGAGCAGCTCGGGGCACTGTCCGTCGAGGTCCGCAGCGAGCTTGAAACCGCGGTCAAGTACGAAGGCTACATTCGTCGCCAGGAGGAGCAAGTCGAGCGCATGCGCCGCATGGAAGAACAGGCCCTCCCCGGAGACTTCGATTATGCTGCGGTCGCCAGCCTCTCCGCCGAGGTGCGAGAAAAGCTGTTCAAGGTCAAGCCACGCACCCTCGGCCAGGCCAGCCGCATCCCCGGGGTCACCCCGGCGGCTATCGCCATCCTCGCGGTATTGCTGCGCCGGTGATGACGTGAACGGGGGCCTTCTCGCCGACCTGCTGGTCCCGCTGGGGATTGCCCTGGACGCGGCGACACTGGAGCGGCTGGAGTGGCTGGGGCGGGAACTGCTGCGCTGGAACCGGACGCATAACCTGACGGCGATCACCGACCCGGCCGAGGTTCGCGAAAAACATCTGGTTGATTCCCTGACGCTGCTTCCTTTGCTCGACGCGCCCCGGCGTCTGCTCGACCTTGGATCGGGAGGCGGCTTTCCGGGTCTGCCGCTGAAAATCGCCCGCCCGGCAATGGACGTGGTTTCGGTCGATGCGGTCGGCAAGAAGATCGCCTTCCAGCGACACGTCGCCCGCGCCCTGCAGTTGCGAGGCTTTTCCGCCATTCACGGCCGGGCCGAAACGCTTTCTAAAACCCCGGATTGCGCTGAGGGGTTCGATGTGGTGACGGCGCGGGCTCTCGGCAGCCTGCCTTTGCTGGCCCGGTTGGCGGCACCCTGTCTGGCGCCGGGAGGTCGGTTGATCGCCATGAGGGGGGCGGAAGGGGCGGCGGAGTTGGTGGCGGCTCAGGCAGAGTTGGCCGCACTGGGATTTTACTGCATCGGTGAGCATCATTTGCTGCTGCCCGAGTCCGGGG
>JBFYXI010000022.1:0-22894 GCA_041310635.1 Desulfuromonadaceae bacterium
TCCCGACGGACGTCGGAAAGCACCCCGAAGATGTCCATCTTGGTGAAGCTCGGACAGGTTCCCTGGCAGACGCAGAGGATAAAGCCTTTCTTGCTCATGACCGTTGCTCCTTTCCGTGCCAGCTGATACCGGCTAAGGGGATGAGTAGATCAGCCAGACACCACCCAACATCACAAGGATACCGCAGATCTTCTTGAGGATGAGCGCACCTTTGGACTTTTCGTTCCAGTCGAGGTAGTGCTGGATCACTTCGGTGAAGGTCCCGGCGAGGACGATCACCGCGCAGTGGCCCAAACCGTAGAGCAGCAGCAGGGAGGCACCGTAGAGCAGGTTGTCGGCGGCCAGGCTGAAGGCGACGCCGAGAATCGGCGCCATGTAGGCGAAGGTACAGGGGCCGAGGGCCACGCCGAAGATCAGGCCAAGGATGAAGGCGGCCAGCATCCCCTTGCGGGCCATGCCGATCTGCCCCGGCCCCGACCAGGGCATGGGGATGACATCGAGCAGGTGCAGGCCGACCAGGAAAAAGATCGCCGCGACGAACCAGTTGGCCCATGCGCCGAGGTCGCCGAGCATGCGCCCGGCCGCGGCAGTGACGACGCCGATCAGGACAATGGTGATCAGGATGCCGAAGGCGAACAGGTTGGAAATGATGAAGGCACGCCGGGTGGTCATCTGCCCCTGGCCGTCGATAAAGCCGACGATCAGCGGAATGCTGGCCAGATGGCAGGGGGAGAGCACCACGCTCAGCACCCCCCAGGCAAAGGCAGCGGCCAGGGCCACCAGAGGTGTCCCGGTAACAGCCTGGGTCAAGGTGATGAAGAGCGCTTCCATCGACATGCCCTCGTCACTTGCTGAAGTCGTAGCCCAATTCGCGCCACTTGGCGAGAATATCGTCCTTGCCGATGAAACCGCTGCGGCGGAACAGCTCTTTACCCGACGCATCGTAGAAGATCTGCGTGGGGATCATCTGTACCCCGTATTGAGCAGCCTTCTCCCGGTTTTTCCAGACGTCGATGAACTCGACCTGCATCCGGCCGGCGTACTCGGTTTTCAAGTCTTCCAGAACCGGCTCCATCATGATGCAGGGGATGCACTTGTCCGCTCCCAGGTCGACCAGGCGCGGCAGCTTTGCCGCAACCGCGGTGGGTGAAGGCGCCGCTTTTTTTCCCTCGGCACCGGAGTCGGCGTTGCCGCAGGCGGCGAGAAGCATGACCTGCAGGGCGACAATGGCGGCGCAGTTTCGCAATGACATGACCTTCCCTCGCCGGCTTACTGTCGGCAGCCTGCGGACTGCAGCAGTTGCTTGATCTGTTCGGGTTTAAGCCGCTTCCCCTGGGAGACCACCCGCCCGTCGATGGCCAGCCCCGGCGTGGTCATCACGCCGAATTTCATGATCTCCTTGAGATCGGTTATTTTTTCGAATTCAACCTCAGCGCCCAGCTGGTTGGCAGCTTCCCTGGCGTTGGCCGCCAGTTCACTGCACTTGGCGCAGCCGGTGCCCAGGACCTGGATCTTCATCATCATTGTTCTCCTTGTCTCTTTTGGGGGATACGACATCCCGTATCCATTTGAACTAAAACAAAGCTCCGTAGATCAACCCGGACAGCGTCGCCATGACGATGACCAGAGTGACAAACACCACGGTCTTCTGCGTCCCCATGATGCTGCGGATCACCAGCATGTTGGGGAGCGACAGGGCCGGGCCGGCCAGCAGCAGGGCCAGAGCCGGCCCCTTGCCCATGCCGGCGCCGATCAGCCCCTGCAGGATCGGTACCTCGGTCAGCGTGGCAAAGTACATGAAGGCGCCGATCACCGAGGCGAACAGGTTGGCCCACAGCGAGTTGCCGCCCACCAGCCCGGCGATCCAGGCGGAGGGGATCAGCCCCTCATGGTCGGGGCGGCCGAGCAGGGCGCCGGCCACCAGCACGCCCCAGAAGAGCAGCGGCAGAATCTTCTTGGCGAAATCCCAACTGGTGTCGAACCACTCGCGCAGTTCCCCGGCCTCGTCCTTGCCGGTGGCGGTGAGCAGCGACAGGCCGATGGTGCCGGCGACAAATGCCAGCAGCGGCTGCTCCGGCAGCAGCAGGGCCAGGGCCACGACCGGCGCGGCAGCGACCAGCATCGGTCCCCTGCCAACCTTGAACCAGGCCACCAGCATCACCGCCAGTGCCGCTGCGAACACACCGGTCAGCAGCCACTTGGCGGCGTAGATTGCCTGCCACAGGCCGGTCGGCTCGGCCGGCTTCCCCCAGTTGGCAAAGACCAGGATGCCGACCATGCTGGCGAAGTAGAGGGCATTCTGCCAGAGGGGACGCGCAACCTCGGGCTCGGGGAGCATTGCGGCCGCTTCGAGCTTGGCCAGCTCCTCCTTGCGGTAGAACAGGTGCATGAGCAGGCCGATGATCACGGCGAAGGCGACGGCGCCGACGGCCCTGGCGATCCCCATCTCCGGGCCGAGTACCGCAGCAGTGAGGACGATCGCAAGGATGTTGATCGCCGGCCCGGAATAGAGGAAGGCGCAGGCCGGTCCCAGCCCGGCCCCCATGCGGTAGATGCCGGCGAACAGAGGGAGGATGGTACAGGAACAGACGGCGAGAATGGTGCCCGACACCGAAGCCACGCCGTAGGCGATGACTTTGTTGGCCTTGGGGCCGAGGTACTTCATCACCGCCGCCTGGCTGACGAAGACGCCGACGGCCCCGGCGATAAAAAACGCCGGCACCAGGCACAGCAGCACGTGCTCCTGGGCGTACCACCTGGCCAGGTGCAGTGCCTCCCAGAGGGCACTCTCCACGCGGCCACTGGCCTGCAGCCACTCCACCGGCAGGAAATAGCAGGCAAGGAACACCCCGAGGATCGCCGCCAGTGGCTGCCACTCCCTGGCCCAGTTCATGCCGGAACCTCCCTGCTGGGTGGCAATGAACTAGAAAGCGATGAGAACATCGGAGAATTCCATAACTGTCTGATCAATTAATCATGTATTTGCCGAAAAAAACTCTCAACCGGTACGCAACAAATCGTGTCGGTCGCCGGTTTCACGTTTGAGGATGGCGGTAGCCAGGTCGACAATGGCCAGAACCTCGGCATGCTTGACCGCATAGAAGATCTTCAGTCCATCCTTGCGGCGCGTCAGGATGCCGGCCTTCTGCATCATGTTCAGGTGGCGCGAAACGTTGCTCTGCTCCTGGCCGATGGCCGGGAAGATCTCGCACACGCAGCGTTCGCCGTCACGCAGCAGTTCCAGAATATTCAGGCGGGTCTCCTGGGCAATCGCCTTGAGAATGTCCGCCTGGAAATCGCTTGTCGTCACTGCCATGGACTCTCCTTTATGATTGCTTGCGCATACAGTATAGGTTGTTGCCGATCGCTGTCAACCAGGTTGACGCAACGCGGCGGGGGGCCGGAACGCCCGCGCGGTCCTGCCGGGCAGGCGCAAAAAAAGCCGGCGGGCCGAGATGGCCCGCCGGCAGGTCAGCGGCACTGGTCATGATCAGTCGATCAGCCCGATCAGGGTCTTGACGCACTTTTCAATCCCTTCCGCGGTTTCGGCGATGCCGCCGGCCAGCATGTAGGCTGGGGTCGAAACGATCTTGTTGGCCTTGTCGACCACGAACTCGCGGGCCGGACACTGCACGTGCTGGCTGCCCATGCTGGTCATCGCGGCGGCGGTGCCGGTGTCGCTGCCGATGGTCAATTGGTGGGGGAGCTTGTCGGCACCGAGGACTTTGGAGAGGATCACCGGGGCGATGCACACCGCGGCGACCGGCTTCTTCGCCGCGACCATCTCGCGGAGCAGGCGCGCCACCTCCGGATCGACACGGCAGTCAGCTTTCTTGACGGCGAAGTCGCAAAGGTTCTTGGCCGCGCCAAAGCCGCCCGGCAGGATCAGGGCATCGAGTTCCGCCGCTTTGACCGTAGCCAGAGCCCTGATCTTGCCGCGGGCGATGCGCGCTGCTTCGACCAGGACGTTGCGCGTCTCACCAGCGGCCACTTCGCCGCTCAGATGGTTGACTACGTGCATCTGCGGGATGTCGGGGGCCATGCAGACCGCTTCGGCGCCGTTGCGATCGATGGCCAGCAGGGTAATGACAGCCTCGTGAATTTCGCTGCCGTCGTAGACACCGCATCCGGACAGAATCACGCCAATCTTTTTCGCCATGCTCATGCCTCCTCATTCGGAAAGGTTGTGACCTTCATGGGTCGTTGCCCGTTGCCGGTCAAAAAAGCTTAAGGGAACCGCCGGAGATGTCAAGATCAATAGCACCCAGATCAATAGCACGCGGCGGTGGCTGGCAATCGAGTCCGAGGTCAGCAGCAAGGGGGGCCGACCTGATGGAACGGCCGATTTTCGCTGAACCCGCGTGATTGACAGAAGTGAGGCATTTCGCTAGTCTGCAATGTTATGAGTGAAAAGAGACGGCAGCAAGGATGAAGCATCAGCTTTGCTCGGTCCTGTGGGGTACGACAGCCATCCTCGGCATCCTGCTGGCTGGCTGCGACCAGTCGCCGCAGGCTACCCTGGAGCAGTCGGTGCGGATCGAAGAAGTGCGTCCGCCGGTGGAACACCCCCCCGGCGAGCTGCTGGCGAGCCAGCAGGCCTTCACCACCGTTTCCACCAAGGTCACTCCCGCAGTCGTCAACATCCGCGCCGAGCGGGTACGGGCCATCCCGCGGCTCGGGCCGTTGTTCGAGGATTTCTTCGGTGACCTGTTCCGCGCGCCGCGTGAACAGCGGCAGGAGCAGAGTCTCGGCTCCGGTTTTATCATCAGCGCCGACGGGATCATCCTGACCAATGCCCACGTCGTCGACGGCGCCGAACAGATCAAGATCCAACTCGCCGATCAGCGGGTTTTCCCCGGCGAGGTGCTGGGGATTGATCCAAAGACCGATGTGGCGGTGCTCAGGGTGAAAAGCGATCAGCCGCTGCCGGTGGCGGTGCTGGGCAACTCCGACCGGATCAAGGTCGGCCAGTGGGCGCTGGCGATCGGCAACCCCTTCGGTCTGGACAGCACCCTCACCGTCGGCGTGGTCTCGGCCACCGGTCGGGCCAACATCGGCATCGAGGACTACGAGGACTTCATCCAGACCGACGCCTCGATCAACCCGGGAAACTCCGGCGGGCCGTTGCTGAACATCTACGGCGAGGTGGTGGGGATCAATACGGCGATCGTAGCGGCCGGTCAGGGGATCGGTTTCGCCATCCCCATCAACCTGGCGCGGCAGGTGGCTGAACAGCTGATCTCCAAGGGCGAGGTGACGCGCGGCTGGCTGGGTGTCACCATGCAGCCCCTCGACCCGGGCCTGGCCGAGGCTTTCGGCCTCGACAAGGTCACCGGCGCCCTGATCACCAGGGTGCTCCCCGACACCCCGGCGGCGCACGCCGGCTTGCGGCGCGGCGACGTGCTGCTCACCTTTGCCGGCAAAACCGTGCGTGGCGTGCGCGAACTGCAGCTGCTGGTGGCCAGTGCTCCCGTCGACCGGCAGGTGCCGGTGGAAATTCTGCGCGACGGCCAGCGCCAGGTGGTCAACGTGACCATTACCGCACGGGACGAGCGCCAGGCCACCGCCAAGGCCGCGCCGGTCATGCCGCCCTGGCTGGGGATGCAACTGGCCGCAACCGGGGAAGGGCTGGAGGTGGTCGAGGTCGCCCCGGGAAGCGTCGCCCAGCGCGGCGGCGTGCGCCCCGGCGACCTGCTGCTGGCCGTCGACCGCCGCGAACTGCGGACCCTCGCCGAACTCGAGCAGCTTCGCCGGGAACTGCGTCCCGGCCGCACCGTGGTGCTGCTGGTCAGACGCGGCGACACCACCCTGTATCTGGCGCTGCCGGTACCCGCCGGCAACTAGGGGACAGAGGGCGGCACCGCCGCCATCCCGCGTCAACTTTCCGCTGGGGGCTTGCGCTGCCCAGCCTCCGTCGGAGGTAAGCATGGCCAAACTGGTCGACAATCCCAACCTGGCGTTCCGGCTGGCTCGCGCCATCGTTTCGGACATCGCGCTCTACAACCAGGAAAAGGTGCGGGAGGGGATCCGCAGCGACACGCTGTTCGAGATTCTCAAGGACGAACTGAACGAAGGGCGCGAACACTTCTACGGCCGGGTTTCGCCGGAGCTCTCGAATCGGGACCATCTCTATGACCGGGCGATCGTCGATGTGATGATCAGGCAGGCCGGCAAAATCGACAGCCCCATCTGGTAGCATGAGCGCCTCGCGCCAGCTGTGCCCAGGGGAGGAGCATGCCGGCGAACGACTCGACCGTTTCCTGACCGAGCACCTGCCGGAGTTGACCCGCTCCCAGATCAAGCGCCTGATCGACGACGGCCAGGTCAGCATTGCCGGCACGGCGGTCAAGGCCGGGCTGAAGCTGCGCGGCGGGGAGACCGTGCAGGTCGTGGTGCCCGCGCCGGAACCGGTGGCTGCGGCTGCCGAAGCCATTCCTCTGGTGGTGCTCTACGAAGATTCCCACCTGATCGTTATCGACAAGCCGGCCCACATGGTGGTGCACCCGGCTCCCGGCCATCGCGGCGGGACCCTGGTGAACGCCCTGCTCCACCACTGCCGCGATCTTTCGGGTATCGGCGGCGCGCTGCGCCCGGGGATCGTGCATCGCCTCGACAAGGACACGTCGGGGGTGATGGTTGCTACCAAGGACGATTCGACGCACCAGCAACTGGCGCGGCAGTTCAAGGCCCATTCGATTCATCGCCGCTACCGGGCGCTGGTGCACGGCTTGGTGCAGAACCAGCAGGGGACCATCGACCGGCCGATCGGCCGGCACACCGCGCAGCGCCTGAAGATGAGCAGCAGTACCCGGCGCGGTCGCCGGGCGGTGACCCACTGGCAGGTGCTGCGCCGCTACGACCGGGATCGCCTGACCCTGCTGGAACTGGAGCTCGAAACCGGGCGCACCCATCAGATCCGCGTGCATCTTGCCGAGATGAATCTACCGGTGGTCGGCGACCCCCTCTACGGCAGCGCACCCCTGGCCCGGGGCCTGGCTGACGCCCGCCTGCGCCGGCTGGTCGAACAGCTCGACCGCCAGTTTCTGCATGCCTGGCAGCTGGGTTTCATACACCCGCACAGCGGTGCTGCCCTGGAGTTTTCCACGCCCCTGCCGCCCGAACTGCAGGATGTGATCGATTATCTGGAGAACAAATACGCTCCCGCCAACGCGGATGATGCCGGGGAACCGGCATCCGGTCCGCTGTGAGTCCGCATGAAAATCGCCCGTCAGGGGAAACTCAGCTATCTGCAACCGTCCTGGGCCGGCAGCGGCGTCATGGCCGGCTTTACCACCCGCAACGGCGGCATCAGCCGCGCCCCGTTCAATTCCCTCAGCCTGGCTTTTCATACCGGTGACCAGCAGGCCGCGGTCGAAGCCAACCGCACCCATCTGGCCCGCTCCTTCGGCGTGCCGCCGCACCTTTTGCTGACGGTGCAGCAGGTGCACGGCAGCGAAATTCTGGTCATCGATCAGCAGAACCCCGATCTCAGCCACTTCCTGCGCGTGGAATGTGATGCGATCATCACCAATCAGCCCGGCCTGATGGCCGGAATCCTGGTGGCCGACTGCTTCCCGGTGCTGCTCTACGATCCGGACGGCCCGGCGGCCGGGGTCGTGCATGTCGGCTGGCGCGGGGCGGCCGCCGGGCTGCTCGGGCGCACGGTGCGGGCGCTGGGCGAGATGTTCGGCAGCCGCCCGGAGCGGCTGTGTGCGGCGATCGGGCCGGGGATCGGCGGTCACGGCTACGAAGTCGACCGGCCGGTGCGCGAGGCCTTCCGGGCGGGCGCCGGCGACTGGGAGCGGATTGCCAAGGAGACCAGCCTGGGGCATTGGCTGCTCGACCTGCGGCTCAGCTGCCAACTGCAGCTGGCTGCGGCGGGGCTGCGCGATGAGCGGATCGAGGCCGTCGCCGAGTGCACCTGCTGCCATCGCGAGACCTTCTATTCGTACCGGCGGGATGCCGGACGCACCGGCCGCCAGATGGGTTTCGTGCTGCTGCCGGGCAATTGATGCCGCGGGAGGGAGCAAAGTGGTGGCGGACTGCGCCGGCCGCTTCAGGGTGAATTCGGGGGTGAGCTAAAGAGAGAAGGATCGTGGGCGGTCCAGGTCATGGCGACCTGGGCCGTTCGTTTTTGCGGGGATCGCCGACCCGCTCGATAAAGCGCCGCCAGGCCTGCCGGTAGACCTCGCCCCCGTAAGGGAAGGTGCTGTTGTGATCGGCGCCCTTGATCCAGATCAGTTCCTTGGGGGCTGGGGCACGGGTGAACAGGTCAGCGGCCATCCGCGGCGGGCAAATTTCATCCTGGTCGCCGTGGATGAGCAGCAGCGGGCTCTGCAGCCCGTCGATCTTGACGAGGTTCTGGTAGCGGGCCTCGACCAGCCAGCCGACCAGCAGGTAGAGCAGCGGGTAGTGGGTCCAGCCCATGGCGGCAATCGAGGTGAAGGGCGATTCCATGACCAGGCCGGCCGGTGGCTGCTCCAGGGCGACCTGCAGGGCTATGGCGGCGCCGAGGGAGCGCCCGAACAGGATAATCCTTTCCTTGGCCACTCCCCGTGCCGCCAGCCAGCCCAGCGCCCCGCGCAGATCGGCGTAGGTGCCGGCTTCGCTGGTCACGCCGCTGCTGCGGCCGTAGCCGCGGTAGTCGAAGATGAAAACGCCCACCCCCAGCTGGCGCAGCCAGGCGAGGTTGTCGACCCGATGGGAAATGTTGCCGGCATTGCCGATGCAGAACACCACCACCGGTCGGTTCTCCTCGCCCGGCACGAACCAGCCGTAAAGCGGTGTGCCGTCGGCGGCGGCGAAGCGGACCTCTTCGAAGGTCAGGCCAGCCTCGGCCGGCGTCGCTTCGTGCTCGGCGGTGGGGAAGTAGATGAAGCGCTGTTCGAGAAACGCCTGTGCCGGCATGGCCGTCACCAGACAGAGCAGCAGGGGGAGACAGAGCTGGCGGGCCATTCGCTCATTTTCGCCAGAAGGAGGGGATCACCAGCACCAGCACCGTGTACAGCTCGAGGCGGCCGAGGAGCATGCACAGCGCCAGCACCAGCTTGCCGACGACAGGGACCTGGGCGAAGTTGTCGATTGGCCCGACCGTGCCGAGGCCGGGGCCGACGTTCCCCATGGCAGTGATTACCGAGGTTCCTGCCGAGATCAGGTCCATGCCGAGGGCCGCCATAACGAAGGAGGCCGCGACGAAGATCCCCATGTACAGGGCGAAGAAACCGAGAATGGACTGCATCACTTCCTTGTCGACCGGGCGCTCGCCGAGCTTGACCAGGCGCACGGCGCGCGGATGAATCAGCCGGTAGAGCTGGACGTGGGCGTGCTTGAAGAGCAGCAGCACGCGGACCACCTTCATGCCGCCACCGGTGGAGCCGGCGCAGCCACCGATGAACATGCAGGCGACCAGCAGGTACTGGCAGAAGACGGCCCACAGTTCATAATCGGCGGTGGCGTAGCCGGTGGTGGTCAGGATCGACACGACCTGGAAAGCGCTGTAGCGCAAGCTGTCGACGATGCTGTCGTAGGGTCCGAAGGCGTTGAACAGGGTGAGCAGGAACGTGGCGCCGAGGGTCAGCCAGAGGTAGAAGCGGAATTCCTCGTTGCGCCAGAAGTCGCCGATGCGGCCTTGCAGGGCCAGGTAGTGCAGGGTGAAGTTGATCCCGGCCAGGAACATGAAGAGGGTGATGACCCAGTCGATGTAGGCGCTGTCGAAGGCGGCCACCGAGGCGTTGCGGGTGGAGAAACCGCCGGTGGCCATGCTGGTGAAGCTGTGGTTGATCGCGTCGAAAAACGACATCTCGCCGGCCATCAGCAACCCTGTCTGGACGGCTGTGAGGAGGACGTAAACCCCCCAGAGCAGCTTGGCTGTGTCCTGGATGCGCGGGGTCAGGCGGTCGGCGGTGGGGCCCGGCACCTCGGCCTTGAACAGCTGCATGCCGCCGACGCCAAGCATCGGCAGGATCGCCAGGGAGAGGACGATGATCCCCATGCCGCCGAGCCACTGGGTGAAGGAGCGCCAGAACAGCAGGCTCGGCGCCAGGGCCTCGATATCGGTGAGAATGCTCGCGCCGGTGGTGGTGAAGCCGCTCATCGCCTCGAAAAAAGCATCGACGTAGGAGGGGATGCCACCGGCAATGACGTAGGGGAGGGCACCGAACAGGGCGAATGCCAGCCAGCCGAAGGTGACGATGGCGAAGCCTTCGCGCACCGACAGGTCCTTGCCGGTGCGGAAGCCGCCGAACAGCCCGCCGCCGCAGGCGGCACAGATCACTGCCGAAATGAGGAAGGCCCCGGCCGTGCCGTCGTTGCAGATCAGGGCGCAGCCCAGCGGGACGAGCAGTGCTGCCGCCAGAAACAGCAGCAGGGCACCGAGGATACGCAGGGTCAGGGCGATGTTCATCTACTCGAAGAACCTTTCGACCTTCCCCAGCGCCTCGGGCAGGGCGAACACCAGGACCCGGTCGCCCTCGCGCAAGCGGCTGTCGCCATCGGCGATCTCATAGCTGTTCTTGTGGACGATGGCGCCGATGATCGCGCCAGCCGGGAAGTTCAGGTCTCGCAGGGGTTTGTCGACCAGCGAGCTGCCCTTTTTGACCAGGATTTCCAAGGCCTCGGAATTGCTCCCCTCGATGGTCGCCAGGGAGAGCACCTGGCCGCGGCGCACGTACTTGAGAATCGCCCCGGCGGCGGACAGTCGCGGCGAGACACAGGCGTCGATCCCCAGCGACGGCGCAAGCTCGAGCAGTTCCGGCAGATTCACCAGGGACATGGTGCGGTGGGTGCCGTGGTGCCGGCAGAGCAGGGAGCAGAGGATGTTGGTGCGATCGTCGTCGGTGACGGCGATGAACACGTCGGCATCCGCCACCCCCTCGTCGAGCAGGGTGCGGATGTCGGTCCCCTCGGCATGGATCACCATGGTCTTGCCAAGTTGTGCGGACACCTGCTCGCAGCGCTCCAGGTTGTGTTCGACCAGGCGTACGTCGAAGCGGCGCTGCTCGAGGTTGCGCGCCAGGCGCACGCCGATGCGGCCGCCGCCGAGGATGAAGGCGCGCCGCCCTTTGTGCTTGGTTTCTTCCTCGATATGCAACAGGTACTGGATGGAGGGGAGGTCGGTCTTGTGGGCGAAGATGAAGATGCTGTCGCCGACCTGGATGGTATCGTCGCCGCGCGGGATGATGGTCTGGCCATGCCGGGTGACGGCCGCCACCACGAAGCGGTACATGCCGCGGATTTCCCCGAGCTCGCGCAGACTCAGGCCGTTGAGCGGGCTCTCCTTGGTAATGCGGTAGCCGAGAAACTGGATCTGCCCTTCGGCAAATTCGGCGACATCGAAGGTCCCCTCGCGACCGGCCAGGTTGGCGAGCTCGTCGGCCACCGCGTCTTCCGGGTTGATCATCAGGTCGATGCCGAGCTTTTCCTTGGAGAGGACCGCGCCACGGCTCAGGTACTCGATGCTCTTGACCCGCGCGATGCGTTTCGCCACCCCGTATTCGCGAGCCAGCAGGCAGGCGAGAATATTGACCTCGTCCTGGTCGGTGACCGCCATGATCGCATCGGCCTGCTTGATGCCGGCCCGCTCCATGCACTCGGCGCTGGCTCCGTTGCCTTCGACCACCAGCACGTTCAATTGATCCTGGGAGGCGTGCACCCGTGCCGGATCGCGGTCGAGGAGGGTGACTTCATGCCCCTCCAGGGAGAGGCGTTCGCAGAGGAAGTAGCCGACCTGGCCGGCACCCACCACCAGGATTTTCATGACGGAGAGACCTGCGCCGTCAGTCTGTGGCTTGCCTGCGGCATGGACGCTGGCCTACAATCGACGGACATCAAGAGGTGAACGGTATGAACTGGCACGACATTTCCGCAGACGAGCTGCGCCGGGAGCGGGAGAAAGCCCGCGAACTGCGCCGCAGCCAGTGGTGGCGCAACCGCATCGCCACCGGCCTCTGCCATTACTGCGGCACCGTCGTCCCCCCCGGGGAGCTGACCCTCGATCATATCGTGCCCCTGGTGCGTGGCGGGCGCAGCACCAGGGGCAACTGCGTGCCGGCCTGCAAACGGTGCAACAGCGCCAAGCAGTCGCTGCTGCCGGTGGAGTGGGAGGAGTATCTCGCCCGGCGGCACAGCGACTGAGGTCTGGCTACAGCTCCTCGTCATCGTGATCTGATTCCTCCTCGCCTGTCTCTTCGTCATCGACGAAATCCTCATCGAGAAAACCTTCGAGAAACCGTTGATTGCTGCGCAGTTGCTGCCGGATCTCCTGCTCGAGTTCGGCCAGCTCCCGGCAGCGTTCGCTGAGCGGCGCCGCGGCGGGCGGAGCCTCTCCCGTCGGCAAAGTTTTCTCTGGAAGCGGTTTGCTGTCTGACATGATGGTTGCTCTCGGCCGGGGCGTGCATCGCTATTGGCGCCAGGGTGCAGCCGGTGGCCTTGGTTTCACCTCTGCTCTGCCACGATTGCCTGGTAGAGGTCAATATATCTGTAGGCCGCCCGCCGCCAGGAAAAGTCCTGGCGCATGCCGCGCCTGACCAATGTCTGCCAGCCGGACGGGTCCCCGCTGCGCAAGGCCAGCAGGCGGTCGAGGGCAGAGAGGAAGGCCGGCACGCTGAATTCACGGAAGACGAAGCCGTTGGCGCGGGCCGGATCGGCCTGCGGATCACGAATGGTGTCGGTCAGGCCGCCGGTGGCGTGCACCAGCGGTACGCTGCCGTAACGCAGGGCGATCAACTGGCCGAGACCGCAGGGTTCGTAGCGGCTCGGCATCAGGAACAGATCGCTGGCGGCATAGATGCGCCGGGCCAGGGGCTCGTCGAAAGTGCCAGCCACGGCCACCCGGCCCGGAGACCGGCTGGCCAGCTGCCGCAGCCGCAGCTCGTAGGCGGGCTGGCCAGTGCCGAGGATGACGATCTGCAGGCCGCGGGCCAACAGCAGTTCCCAGCTTTCGAAGAGCAGGTCGAGTCCCTTTTGCGGATCGAGACGGGTGACCATTGCCGCCAGCGGTACCCGCGGATCGACGATGAGGCCGAGTTCTTGCTGCAGGGCCGCCTTGCAGACGGCCTTTCCGGAAAGCCTGGCCGCTGAGTAGCGCGTCGCCAGGGCCCGGTCGCCTGCCGGGTTCCAGAACTGGCGGTCGAGGCCATTGAGGATGCCGTGGAGCCGCGGCCGTCGCGCGCGCAGCAGGCCGTCCAGACCGGCGCCGTAGGCCGGCGTCTGGATTTCTCCGCAGTAGGTGGGAGATACGGTGCTGACATGATCGGCGAAGCGGACCGCCCCTTTGAGCAGCGACACTTGTCCATGAAACTCGAGGCCGTCAATATCGAACAAGCTTGGGTCGAGATCGAGCTCACCGAGGACTGTGGGAGGGAAGTTCCCCTGGTAACCGAGGTTGTGGATGGTCAGCAGGCTGCCGGTGGCGGCGAAGTACGGATCGTGCCACAGACGGTGGTGCAGGTCGATGACCGCCATGGCCGCCTGCCAGTCGTGGGCATGCACCACGTCCGGGACGAAACGCAGGCTGCGGGCCAGCTCCAGCGCGGCGCGGCCGAGCAGGGCAAAGCGCCGGGCGTTGTCGGGGTAGTCGGTGCCTTCCTCGCCGTAGAGGCCGGGGCGGTCGAAGAACTCCGGCACGTCGAGGAAATAGACTGGGATATCGTGGTGGCTGCCGCGGCGTACGCGCACCTTCAGCGTTTGCCCCCCCAGCCTGATTGTTACCGCTCGTCTCAGCAACTGCAGCGGGCCGGTGACTTGACGCGCCGAGGAGTACCACGGCAGGACCAGTCGCACATCGACGCCGGCGTCACGCAGCGCCGCCGGCAGCGCGCCGAGCACGTCGCCGAGACCGCCGGTCTTGGCGAAGGGAGCCGCCTCGGAGGCCACCATCAAGATGCGCAGGGGACGGGTCAGCGTCTTTTTCCCCGCCGGCCGGGGGGGCAGGGCGGGCGCTGCGGCGTCGTCGGCCAGGAACGCCTCCAGACGATAGCCTGCCGCCGTGGCCGCGGTGCCGCGGCGGACCGCCCGTGCGGCGATCCTGGCGAGCAGAGGGCGGTTGCCGGAGGGCGCCGCGCCGGCGGCAAGGTGCGCCGCCTGGCAGGCGAGGGCCGCGACCAGGGCGGTCATCCGTTCACGGTTGAACCAGGTTTCGCCGTCGTGCCGGTTGACGCCAAGCAGCGCCTGCTGCGCCGGATCGCGTAGCAGGGCCGCGAAACCGAAGTGGTCGAGGGCGGGCGGCGGAGCCAGGCGATCGGCGGCAATCAGGAGCATGGCCAGCGGCAGGTCGCGCTTGCGCTGGGCCGGCATCAGGCCCTCGCTCCAGCCCAGTTCCAAACCGAGGCTTTTGAACTGCGAGCGGAGCGGTTCGGCATCGTCGGGCAGGTAACGCTGCAGCTGGACGAACAGGCGCCAGCAGAGCAACGGGTAGGCGATGCCGTCAGGGCCGCTCCAGAACGCCGCCAGCGGAGCCGCGGCGGGGTCCGTCAGCCAGCCGGCGCAGCGGGCCAGGTCCTCGGCCAGAGCCGGGACTCCTTTTGCACGCATCTCTCCGGGGTGCAACAGGCCGGCGAGGGCGCGCAGCTCGTCATCCAGTTCCACCGTCAACGCGACAGCCGCCGCCGTCAGCGGCGTGCCGAGGAGCATGCCGCCGAGAGCCTGCAGGCGACCGGTTTCGGTCACGCCTTGCCAGGCGCTCCAGAGGTGCCGGTAGCGCAGGCGGAAGCGGGCGAGGTCGAGGTCGGCGACCGGGCCGTCGCCGATGCCGGCATACAACTCCGCCCAACTGCCGTCATCGTCGCGGAACAGCTGGAAGGCGTGGAACAGCTGGTAGTGGTAGGGGCCGAGCGTCACCGTCAGGCCGTCGTGCAGGGCCGCCGCCGGGCGGAGGTATTCGCTGCCGTCGCGGCGGTCGCGGAAGCGGCAGAAACGCGCATGTGCGCCGGTGCCGACGCCAAGCTGCCGGGCCAGGGTGGTGACGGGCCCGATCTCCCCCTCCCGGCCGGGGACGGCTTTCGGCGCGGAGTAATGCAGGCGGCCGCCGGTGGCGTGGGGGCTGTTGTTGTAGACCACCATGACCCGCTCGCCGGCGGAACCGTTGCTGAAGGCGTAGACGTTTTCATCGATGCCGTGCCCGGTCATCAGATCGTAGAGTTGGAAATCATCGACCCCGGAGAAGTGACGGCGGCGGTGCAGCAGCGGGCAGATCTGGCTCTCGTGGTGGGCGACGAACGCTGCGTCCGGCACCTCGTCCCAGTAAGCGCGGCGGTACTCCATGCCGTATTTTTCGCGGAACCCTTCGACCTGGCCATGGCCGAACATCGGTAGTCCCGGCAGGGTGGCGAGCAGCACCGCGACGCCGAAATACTTGTCCCCCTTGCCGAACTGCTCGACCGCCGTGGCCTCGTCGGGGTTGTTCATGAAGTTGACGTAGCGTTTGAGGATTTCCGGGTTGAAGGCGAGGACATCCTTGAGAATCCGCCGGTACTTGGCGTTTTCCTCCTGCTTGAGCAGGTTCATGAAGGCGCTGTTGTAGACCCGGTGCATGCCGAGGGTGCGGACGAAGTAGCTCTCCATCAGCCAGAAGGCCTCGGCGATCAACAGGGTGTCGGGTGCTTCCAGGTGGATGCGATCCACCACCTCCCGCCAGAATTCGACGGGGAAGGCCCGGTCGAATTCGGCATCCTCCATCCAGAAGGCCGAACGCGACGGCACCCCGGCGCTCCCTCCGGGCGGCGGAAACCAGAGGCGGCGGAAATGCTTGCGCGCCAGGGTCATGGCCGCATCGAAGCGGATCAGCCGGAAGCGCTGCGCCGTGGCCACGATCAGGTCGCTCATCGCCTGTCGCACCTCCGGGAGGAGGAAGTTGAGCTGGGCGGTATCGTTCCACGGCATGTGGGTGCCGTCGTTGCCGTGATACAGGTAGCGGCGCCGGCCGCTGCGGTGATCGAGGTGTTCGAAGACCACCGCGGCGTCGCGGTGGTCCCAGTAACCATCCTCGATGCGCAGGCTGACCGCCGGATTACCGCTCAGATCGGGACCGCTGAAGCGATAGGCCGGGTAGGGCGACTGGTCGCACTGGATGAACCAATCGGGATGGTCGCTCACCCACTCCGAGTCGATCCCGGTATGGTTGGGCACCACGTCGCAGGCCAGGCGGATGCCGCGCCGGGCACAGCGGGCCTCGAGATCGGCGAGGGCCGCCTCGCCACCCAGTTCCGGGGCGACCCGGTAAGCATGCAGGGCGTAGGCCGAGGCCTCGGCTTCTGGATTGCCGCGCAGCTGCTTGATGCGGCGCGAGGCTGCCGAGCGCTCCCAGATGCCGATCAGCCACAGGGCATTGAACCCCCAGCCGGCCAGGCGGTCGAGTTCGGCATCGGGGATCCGATCGAGGGTGCGGATCTCGGTGGTGTAACGCTGGCTGAGCTGATCGAGCCACACGGCGACCGATTTGGCGATCAGCACCGCGTTGGCCATCCAGTCGGTGTCCGCGGAAAACGCGGCCGGCCCCTCGCCGCCAACGCCGACCGAGATCTCCGTGGCCGGTCCCGGACCGGGAAGGCGCACTTGGGTTTCTTCCAGGGCGATAGCGTGGGCCACTTGCAGGGTGCGCAACAGTTCCGCGGGGAGCCATGCGGCCCAGGCAACCAGGACGTAGGCGACCTGTCCCGCCAGGCTGTCCGGCGCGGCCCGCAGCGGGTCGCGCAGCAGCTCGCGCAGGTTGCGGCCCCAGGGACCCGGATCGGCCGGGCCGGCCAGCAGGTCGGCGAGCTGCCGCAAGGCCGGTCGCCAGGCGAGCTGTGCCGCGAAGTCGGCATCGTCATAGAGGTCGCGGCAAAAGCCAAGGGCCGGATTGTCGAGCTGGACGTCGAGAAGAAACAGTTCGCCGGCGGTGCGAGTGCGGGCCGCAGCTGCCGCGCTGCGGGTCGCGCCGCGCTGGAGCGTGACTTCCTTCACCGCGGGGTGGGGATAGGCGCGGTGGCCGTGCAGCAGCAGGTCACCGAACCCGTTCATCCGCTGGTGCCGTCCACCGGCGGCGAACCCCTGCCAATTGGGCAGGAACTCCCGATGGGCCAGATAGCTGGCGGTCAGGTTGCGCAGGGCGGCGTTGAGCAGGGCGAACAGCAGCAGGTCGTTGCCGCCGGCGCCAAGCCAGAGGCCGAGGCGACGGGCTGCCGCCAGGTCGAGCGGTGCCTCAGCCAGCGCGTGGAGGCCGGCGGCGGCAAGGCGGCGGCGGGTCTCCCGGTTGAGCAGCAGGCGCTGCTCGGGGACCGGCGGCAGGGGCGAAGGGGTCGCGGGCGGCAGGGACACGGGGCGGCTCAAAGACTGCCTTCCGGATCGGTGCCGGACAAGAAGCGGGCGGCATCCTCGGGAGGCATCAAGTTGATGAAAAAGCCGCTGCCCCATTCGAAACCGGCAATCCGGCTGAGGCGGGGGACCAGCTCGATATGCCAGTGGTAGTCGTAGGGGAGCGACGTCCAGTAGTCGGGACGGCCCGGACGCGGCTGCAGCGGCGGCGCGGTGTGCAGAATGAAGTTGAACGGCGGGTCGCGCAACAGGGTGCGCAGGCGCCGCAGGATATTGCGCAGGGCGGTGGCACAGGCTGCGAGCTCGGCATCCTCCTGCAAGGCGAAGTCATGGGCGTGCCGGCGCGGCAGCAGACGCAACTCGAAGGGGAAGCATGAAGCGTAGGGGGCGACGACCAGGAATTGCCCGTCGTCGAGCACCACGCGGCGGCCGTCGGCCAGCTCCTGGGCGGCAAGGTCGCAGATCAGGCAGCGTTCGTGATCCCGGAAGTAGTTGCGGCAGGCATTGAGTTCGGTTTTGGTCGTCGGCGGGGTGATCGGCACAGCCATGATCTGCGAGTGGGCGTGCGGCAGGGGCTCCCCGGCCTCGATGCCGTGGTTTTTGAACACCTGCAGGTAGCGGAAGCGCTGGTCGCGGCGCAGGTCGAGCAGACGGGCCCGGTAGGCCTGGAGCACCAGGGTGATTTCGGCGGCGGAGAGATCGGCCATCGCCCGTTCGTGGTCGGGGGTTTCGATCACCACTTCGTGGGCGCCGATACCGGACATCCTCTCGTACAGGCCTTCGGGCCGCCGGGTCAATTCCCCCTCGATGCGTAGCAGGGGGAATTTGTTCGGCACTACCCGCACCTGCCACCCCGGTCCGTTGGCCGGCAGCCCCGGGTTGCGCAGGGCAAAGACTTCGGCCGGGGTCTTCGCCTCGTGACCCGGGCAAAAGGGACAGGCTGTGGTCTGGATCTTCTGTCGATCGAGGAAAAAGTCACGCGGCTCACGGGCGCGGTGGTTGGCGGTGATGACCCAGGTGGCTTTGAGGGGATCCCAACGAAATTCGGACAAGCGGCAAGTTCCTTTCTGCGCGCGACGGCTTCAGCCGTGCGCCATCTCTGTGAGCCCGCCGGCAACCTTGTCGCGGCAGGTGTCGCGCAAACAGCCGGCGATCATCGACTTCGGCGGGTTGACCGTCAGGTGATGGATGCGGGTGCCGAAGCCCCCCGCCATGATCACGGCCTTCACGGCAGGCCTCCCGGTGTGCGGGCGGTAGGGGGGTGGGGGCGCACGTTAGCGAACGGCATGGCGCGCGAGGATCTGGCGCACCTGGTCTTTCAGTTCATGAAGGTCGGAACTCTTCACCACGTAGGCATCCGCCAGCCAGGAGGAGAAGTCGTCACGATAGGAGCTGAAGGCGGTGCTCAGGATCACCGGCAGCTGTCCGCGCTCCTTGGCGATCTTCTGCAGCAACTCCAGACCGCTCTCCTGGTCGAGCTGGATATCGAGAATCACCAGGTCGAACTCACGGCTGTGCAGCAGCTCCAGGGCCTCGCCGCTGTTGCCGGCGGTGCAGACCTCGTACCCTTCCTCTTCGAGTTCGGCGGCATACAGATGGCGGATATCTCCTTCGTCGTCGATTACCAAAAGTCTGGTCATGTTGACAGCTCCCGGCTGGGGTGGGCAAACGGCTTTCATTATAACAGTCCCCGGCCGGGCCGCAACGCCAAAGGCGGCAGAAGCGGCGCGCCAGGGTGTGCCAGGGTTGCCCGGAGCTTCGCGGCGTGGCATCATCGCCGCATGCGCGAAAAACCTTATCGCAGCTTTTCCGAACACCTCAAGGAACATTTTGGCGTACGGGTACACAAAATCTCCGTCGATGCCGGTTTCGGCTGCCCGAATCGCGACGGCACCCGCACCCTGCCGGGCTGCCTGTTCTGCGATCCCGGCGGCTCGGGGGCGGTCGGCATTGATCGCCGGCTGGGGATTGCCGCGCAACTCGAACAGGGCAAGGAGGTCATGACCCGCAAGTATCATGCGGGGAAGTTTCTCGCGTATTTCCAGCCGTTTTCCAATACCTACGCGCCGCCTGGCCGGCTGCGCGCCCTCTACGACGAGGCGCTGGCGGTGGCCGACGTGGTCGGCCTGGCCGTCGGCACCCGCCCGGACTGCCTCGACGGGGCAGTGTGCGACCTGCTCGCCGAATATCACCGGCGTACCTACTTCTGGCTCGAGCTCGGGCTGCAGACCCGGCACGACCGGACCCTGGCCTGGCTGCGCCGCGGCCACGACTATGCCTGCTTCCTGCGCAGCTACGCGGCGGCCAAGGCCCGCGGCCTTCGGGTCTGTGTGCACCTGATCATCGGCCTGCCGGGGGAGGGGCGCGACGACCTGCTGGAGACCATCGGCGAGCTGGCGCGGCTGCGGGTGGATGGCGTCAAGCTGCACCTGCTGCATGTGCTCGACGGCACCCCCCTCGGGGAACTCTATCGTCAGGGAGCGATCCGGGTGCTCCCCCAGGCGGAATATGTGGACCTGGTTGTCGATGTGCTGGAGCGCCTGCCGGCCGATACCCTGATTCACCGCCTGACCGGGGACGGCCCGCGCGACGCCCTGCTGGCCCCCTTGTGGTCGCTCAACAAGTGGGAGGTGCTCAACGCGATAGCCGCCGAACTGGCCCGGCGCGGCAGCGTGCAGGGATCCCGGTTTCGCGAGGAGTGACGGGGGAGAGCAAGGAGCAGACGATGGGCGGCCAGCCCCCTTGACGGGACCTCGCGCCTGGCCCCTCACGCCTCGCTGCCCATGGGATCAGCGCGACAGCGTGATTGCCAGAAACAGCACGATAGCGGTGATGATGGCAAGGAGCAGCGCCTTGCCGTGGCTGGCGACCTTTGACGGCGCCTCCGCCTCCAGCCGGCCGACCACCGGGAAGCGTTCCACCACGGCCCGCACGTGCGGGGCTCTCTTCAGTTCCTCGGTCAGGTCATGGCCGGCCTGGTGCGAGCCTTGGTGGTCGCCGCCCTGCCACAACGGGCTGGCGCTGACGTCGTAGATGGTGCCGTTCACGGCAACATAGGCGGGGCGCCCGTCGCGACCATCGTGCTTGGCCAATTCGGTTTTGGTCATGGAAAAGCCTCCCGTGATCGTCAAGATAGGGACCCATTGATGGCAAGTCGGGCCCATATTTGACAAATTAGCTCACTATGCACGATCTGGCAAGCATGGTTCGCCGGCCGACAGCCGGGTCGCCGCGAGCCCGGGTGTTGTCGCCGCGAGCCCCGGGTTGACACCCCGCGCGGTTTCCGCTTGAATGCCACTGGCATTCTCGCAGGGAAAGGTGACGGTTATGGCAGCATCTCAGACCATCGGTTTCATCGGCGGCGGCAACATGGCCGAGGCGTTGATCAAGGGTCTCCTTGCCCAGGGCCATCCGGCCGCGGCGCTGGTGGTGGCCGACCCGAGCCCGGTGCGCCAGGCGCTGATGCGCGATGCGTACGGAGTCGGTGTGGCTGCCGGCAACCGCGAGGTGGCAGAGCGCTGCCGGCTGCTGGTGCTGGCGATCAAGCCGCAGATGGCGCCGGCCGTCGTTCCCGAGCTGGCCGAGGCCGTGAGCGTACAGCATCTGGTGGTTTCGATCCTGGCCGGCACGGCTACGGCCACCCTGGAGCAGTTGCTCGGCGGCACGCCGCGGGTGGTGCGGGCCATGCCCAACACCCCGGCGCTGGTCGGCTGCGGGGCCACGGCGATCTGCGCCGGGCGCTTCGCCACCGCCGCCGACCTGGAGACGGCGACGGCGCTGTTCCGCAGCGTCGGCGCGGTGTGCGCCGTCGCCGAGGCGCAGATGGACGCGGTCACCGGTTTGTCCGGCTCCGGACCGGCCTACGTCTTCTCGGTCATCGAGGCGCTGACCGCGGGCGGTGTGCGGGAGGGGCTGCCGGCGGAGGTCGCCCTGGCCCTGGCTACCGAAACCGTGCTCGGCGCGGCCCGGCTGGTCAAGGAGAGCGGCGAGGAGCCGGCGGCGCTGCGGCAGAAGGTCTGCTCCCCCGGCGGCACCACCCTGGCCGGGCTGACCGCACTGGACGACCGCGATCTGAAGGGGACGCTGATCGAGGCCGTGGCGCGGGCCACGCGGCGGTCAAGGGAGTTGGGACAGGGGAAGTGAAAAAACAACTGAAAGTTGAATCACCAAGACACCAAGGCACCAAGAAATACAAAGAAACCTTTGTCTGGGGGGTTCTTGGTGTCTTCGTGCCTTGGTGATTGCCGTTGGTTTTTAAATTGGAAAAACATCGTGAGTTGACCGCCAACCTGCAAACGCTCCTCGCCGCCTACCGTGGTCTGCTCGGCGAGATCGACAGCTGGTTCGAAACCTGCCTGCAAGCTGCACCGCCGGGGATGCTGGCCTGCCGCCGAGGGTGCAGCGCCTGCTGCCGCGGCCTGTTCGACATCACCCTCCTCGACGCCTGCCTGCTGCGCCTGGGCTTCGCGCAACTGCCGGCCGATGCCCGTGAGCGGGTGCTGGCCCGCTGCCGGCCGCGCCTGGCCGAGCTGCAGCGGCGCTGGCCGGAACTGGCCGCGCCCTACCTGCTCAACGGCCTCCCCGACGACAGCTGGATGGAGATGCCGGAAGGCGATGAAACGCCCTGCCCCCTGCTCGACGCCGACGACCTGTGTCTGATCTACGATTTCCGGCCGATGACCTGCCGGCTGCACGGGCTCCCCAACATCGACATGTCCGGCGAGGACTTCAGCACCGACCTCTGCACCCTTCACCCCGGCGACCCGCACGCCCTGCCCGATGCCCTCCTGCGCTGGCGTTTCCGCGAGACCTTCTCGCGCGAGATCGCCCTGCTGCGTGCCTTCACCCTGCAGTTGACCGGCACGCCCACCTGCGCGGCGGATACCTTCATTCCGTTGGCGCTGCTGGCGGATTACGGATGTTTCGTGGGGGATGAAGCGAGAGGAGTGAGGCGTGAGGGGTGAGGAGTAAAAACTTTTCAGAACTGACAACTGCTTTTACCAGAAGGCTGCACCTCCCTCCTCGCGCCTCACGCTTTAGGGTTCTTCCCCCGGAGACACGACCTCGAAGCAGCCGATGACCTCCGGCGGGATGGAGCGCGGCCGGCCGGACTGCGTGTCGATGTATACCCACAGGGTTTCCCCTTTGGCCAGCACCCCACCGTCGCTCTCGCGCACCATCCGGTAGCGCCGCGTCGAACTGCGCGTGCGGGTGGCGTCGATAATCCAGCTATGCACCAGGATGCGGTCGCCGGCGAAGGCCGGGCGCAGGTACTCGATGTGGTGCGAGCGCGCCACCCAGGTGCACCCTGCCGCCGTGGTCGCCGCCGTGCAGCCGGCCGCCTCGGAGTGGGCGATGGCGACGTCCTGCATCCACTGCACGTAGACGATGTTGTTGACGTGGCCGTTGCCGTCGATATCATGTTCGGTGGCCTGGACGGGGAGGGTGTAGAGACGCATGGGGGAAGGATAGCCTAAAGAGTGATCAAAAGGAAGCTGCAGAGCAACTCTCGGGCGACCGCGCTGGTCGACTGCTGCCGCCCGACCTTAGAACCGCGGGACTTGCTTCCCCGCACTCCGCCAGTGGTTTGTATATTCCATCAATA
>JBFYXI010000048.1:0-5949 GCA_041310635.1 Desulfuromonadaceae bacterium
CTCTTCCGATCTACGACACCTCTCGCACGACCTGGGTTATACGGCGACCATGGGAAGCCAGGGACGCTGCTCCCCTTCCCGGAAACAACCGCGATGCGCTGTTGGGTAGCCGTGGGCCGGCTGACCCGGAATGAAGCGGGCCGCCAGCGACTTTCCCGCATGACCCGGCGTTGGCGCAGAACCAGCCGATTGCTGAAAATTCAGGTTGGACCTGTCAGGCGAGTTGTCGCTCAAGCGCAAGAATTCATCTTATCGAAAAAACTGGCGGCCAGTCTAGGGAATGACTAAAATCAAGTTTACAGCAAAATCGGAAACTTCTTGCAACCTAGCGGATTGCTGCCAAGATCGGCTTGACGGCGATCTCTCCAGACATCTGCCGCGGGGTAACTCCAGGCCCACCATGCCACTGATCATCTCCCCGGCCATCGTCCTGCGCCACGTCGATTACGCCGAGGCGGATCGCATCGTCACGGTGCTGACCCCCGATCATGGCCGGATCAAGGGTTTTGCCCGCGCGGCGCGCAACAGCCGTCGCCGCTTCGGCCCCAGCCTGGAACCCTTCGCCGAAGTCCTGCTGCACTGGACGGCGCGGCCGGGGAGTGAGCTGGTCAGCGTGCGCGAGGCGGAACTGGTCAACCTGCACGCCGGCTTGCGTCGTGATCTGGAAACGCTGGCCCTGGCCGGTTATGGCTGCGAACTGACCGAGACCCTGTTCGATGAGGCGGTCGGTTTTGTTGAAGCCTTCGGCCTGTTGCGGGCGTTTCTCGCCCATCTCGATAGCGCGGGCGCCTCTGCGGAGGCCAAGCTGCTGCTGGAACTGCGCCTGCTGGCGCTGGCCGGCATCGTTCCGCACCTGCAGCATTGCGCCGAATGCCATGGCCCGCTGCCCGACGGTCCGGTCGGCTTCAGCGCCGTTCGCGGCGGCAGCCTCTGCCCAAATTGTGGCGGCACGGCCGCAGCCGTTCGCGTCGACCGTCTGACCCTGGGGAGTCTCGGCCGCCTGTTGCAGACGCCGATGGAGCGTTTCTCCGGAATCCGACTCAGCCCGCAGTCGCGGCAGGAGGGCGGCGCGCTGCTGGCCGACGCCCTGCGCGATCATCTCCCCCGGCCCCTCAAAAGCTCCGAGTTTCTGGGGAAACTCGGAGCGCGGACTGGGGCTTAGGGGCTGCTTGCCGGCCGGTGTTTCGCCAGTCCCCAGCCTCCCGCAAACCGCCCCTGATTTCTTGACACCAAGCCGCCTAAAGGCTAAGATGCAAACCCTGCCAGATGTATACTGTATACGCGTTTCAGGCTCCCTGAAGCAGCTTCAGCCAGAATGAATTTTGCTGGGCGCCACGCCCGGGAGGCACCGTGACCTTTCAAGATCTGCTCCTTTCCCTGCAGGGCTACTGGGCCAGACAGGGATGCGTCATCCAGCAGCCCTACGATACCGAGAAGGGGGCCGGAACGTTCAATCCCGCCACCTTCCTGCGCGTTCTCGGTCCCGAGCCGTGGAACGTCGCCTATGTCGAGCCGTCGCGCCGGCCGACCGACGGCCGCTATGGCGAAAATCCCAACCGCCTGCAGCACTACTACCAGTTTCAGGTGATCCTCAAGCCGTCGCCGCAGAATATCCTCGACCTCTACCTCGATTCGCTGAGAAGCTTCGGCATCGATCCGGCCAGGCACGACATCCGCTTTGTCGAGGACGACTGGGAATCACCGACCCTCGGCGCCTGGGGGCTCGGCTGGGAGGTGTGGCTGGACGGCATGGAGATCACTCAGTTCACCTACTTCCAGCAGGCCGGCGGCATCGATCTCAAGCCGGTGGCCGGCGAGATCACCTACGGCTGCGAACGGATCGCCATGTACCTGCAGGGCGTTGACAACGTCTACGATCTCGAATGGGTCAAGGGGGTCAAGTACGGCGACATCCACCATATCACCGAAGTGGAGTTCTCGACCTATAACTTCGAGGAAGCCAACGTCCCGCTGCTGCTCGAATCCTTTGCCAATTACGAGCAGGAGTGCCTCCGGCTGGTCGGCAAAGGGCTGGTGTTTCCGGCCTACGACTTCGTCATGAAGTGCTCGCACACCTTCAACCTGCTCGATGCCCGCGGAGCGATCTCGGTGACCGAGCGGGCCAGCTACATCGGCCGGGTCCGCAATATCGCGCGCCTCTGTGCCGAAGGCTACGTCACCCAGCGCGAACGGCTGGGGTATCCGCTGCTCAAAGGCAAGGGCTAGTCGCTGGTTATCGGTTACTGGTTATTGGTTGCTGGCTGACAGGAGTAAGCTGATGCAAGCAACCAGCAACCAGCAACCAGCAACCCGATCTAACAAGGACCAAACATGTCCAAAGAACTGTTTCTCGAAATAGGCACCGAAGAGATCCCGGCCGGCTTTCTCCCCAAGGCGATGGCCGACATGGAGTCGTTGATCCGCAAGGAGTTCGAGGCAGCGCGCCTGGAATTCGGCACGATCCGCACCTTCGCCACGCCGCGCCGGCTGGCGCTGGCCGTCGGCGCGGTGGCCGAGCAGCAGCCGACATTGCACAGCAAGGCTCTCGGCCCGGCCCGGCAGCATGCCTTCGATGCGTCCGGCCACCCGACCAAGGCCGCCGAGGGCTTTGCCCGCGGTCAGGGGGTGGCGGTCGGTGAGCTGAAGATCGTTGCCACCGACAAGGGGGAGTATGTCTGCGCCGAGAAAGAGGAGGCCGGGCGGCCGACGGGAGAGCTGCTGGGAGATATCCTGCCGCGCCTTGTGACCGGCATCCCCTTCCGGAAATCGATGCGCTGGAAGGATCTCGACGTGCGCTTTGCCCGGCCGGTGCACTGGATCGTCGCCCTGTACGGCGGCGAGGTGGTGCCCTTCGCTTTCGGCGACCTGCGCAGCGGCAACCTTTCCCGCGGCCACCGCTTCATGGCGCCGCAGGAATTTGCCGTCAGCGGCTGCGACGATTGGCTGACCAAATGCCGCGACCATCTGGTCATGGCCGACCAGGCCGAGCGCAAGGCGACTATTCGCCGCCAGGTCGAGGAGACGGCACTGGCCGCCGGCGGCCGGGTCAGCATGGACGAAGCGCTGCTCGAGGAAGTCACTTACCTGGTGGAGGACCCGACCCCTCTGTGCGGCACCTTCGAGGAGCGGTTCCTGGCGCTGCCGCGGGAGCTTCTGGTCACCACCATGCGCACCCACCAGCGCTACTTCACGGTGGAGAGGACCGATGGCAAGCTGCTCAACAAGTTCATCACCATCGCCAACACCCGCCCCGAGGATCCGGAGGTCGTCATCAAAGGGAACGGCCGGGTGATCCGTGCCCGCTTCTCCGACGCCATGTTCTTCTGGGAGGAGGACCGCAAGGAGAAGCTGGAAACCCGGCTGGCGGCGCTCAAGAACGTGATCTACCAGGCCAGGCTCGGTACCAGTTTCGAGAAGGTGGAACGCTTCACCGCTTTGGCCCGGGGACTCGCCGGACGGTTCGAGCCGGCGGCGCAGTCCCTGACGGTACGCGCGGCGCAGTTGGCCAAATGCGACCTGGAAACCAAGATGGTTTACGAATTCCCCGAGCTGCAGGGGATCATGGGGCGCGAGTATGCCCGCCTGGAAGGGGAGCCCCCGCGGGTGATCCAGGCGATCTTCGAACACTACCTGCCGGTCGAGGCGGGAGGAGCCCTGCCCCAGGACAATGTCGGGGCATTTGTCTCGGTCGCTGACAAGATCGATACGATCTGCGGCTGCTTCGGCGTCGGCCTGATCCCGACCGGCTCCGCCGATCCCTACGCCCTGCGGCGCAGCGCCATCGGCATTCTCAACATCCTGCTCGAACGCGGCTACCGGCTGTCGTTGCCGGAACTGGTCGAGCAGAGCCTGGAGTTGCTGGCCGCCAAGCTGACTCGGCCGCGCGATCAGGTGCAGGCCGAGGTGGTCGAGTTCCTCCGTCTGCGCCTGGTGAATATGCTGGTCCAGCGGGGTTTTCCGGCCGACGTGGTCGAAGCGGTTCTGGCGGCGCGGTTCGACGATCCGCTCGACGCCGTGGCTCGTGTCGAAGCGCTGGCCGGACTCAAGGCCGAGGCCGGTTTCGAACCTCTGGCGGTGGCTTTCAAACGGGTCGGCAACATCATCAAGGGAGGGGTATCCACTCCGTTGCGGGCCGAACTGTTCGAAGCCGACTGTGAACGGGTTCTGGCCGGGGCGGTGGCCCGTGCCCGGGCGGCCGTGGCCGGTGCCGTGGCGGCCGGCGACTACGCTGCGGCGCTGCAGGCGATTGTTGCCCTGCGCGCGCCGGTCGATGCTTTCTTCGACGGGGTCATGGTCATGGCCGAACATCCGGACATAAGAGCCAACCGCCTCGCCCTGCTTACGGAGGTAGGGCGGCTGTTCGAGGGAATCGCCGACTTCAGCAAGATCTCAGCCGCTTAGACTGGTCTAAGCGGCTGTTTTATTTAAACTAAATCCAGACCAACGATTCTCCAGCGGGAGTGAAAAAAGAGGAGGGGAAAAAATGATGGCGAAATATGTGTACTTCTTCGGCAACGGCGTAGCCGAGGGCCGCGGCGACATGAAGAATCTGCTCGGTGGCAAGGGTGCCAACCTGGCGGAGATGACCAGCATCGGTCTGCCGGTTCCTGCCGGTTTCACCATCACCACCGAAGTCTGCATCGAATTCTACAAAAACGAGCGCAGCTATCCGGCGGGGCTCAAGGAAGAGGTTGTCCAGAACCTCGCGCGCATCGAGACGATGATGGGCAAAAAGTTTGGCGATGCCGCCAATCCCCTGCTGGTGTCGGTGCGCTCAGGGGCGCGGGCGTCGATGCCGGGGATGATGGACACGGTTCTCAACCTCGGCCTCAATGACCGGACCGTCCAAGGGATCATTGCCCAGAGCGGCGATGCGCGCTTCGCCTACGATGCCTACCGGCGCTTCGTGCAGATGTACTCCGACGTGGTCATGGGGCTGCACAAGGAAGAGCTCGACCACATCATGGAGCAGATGAAAGAGCAGAAAGGGGTGCATCTCGACACCGAACTGACGGCCGACGACCTCAAGCAGCTGGTTGCGCTATTCAAGCACAAGGTCCGCGAGAGTCTCGGCCAGAGCTTCCCCGACGACCCGCAGGAGCAGCTGTGGGGGGCGATCGGCGCGGTGTTCGGTTCGTGGATGAACCAACGCGCCATCACCTACCGCCGGCTCAACAACATCCCGGCGGACTGGGGCACGGCGGTCAACGTCCAGTCGATGGTCTTCGGCAACATGGGCAACGACTGCGCCACCGGCGTGGCTTTTACCCGCGATCCGTCGACCGGAGAGAACTACTTCTACGGCGAGTACCTGGTCAATGCCCAGGGGGAGGATGTGGTCGCCGGGATTCGCACGCCGCAGCCGATCAACAAGGCCAAGCACAAGCCGGGCGACCTGCCGGCCATGGAGGATGTCCTCCCCGACTGCTACCAGCAGCTGGTCCAGATCCGCGCCATTCTCGAAAAGCATTACAAGGACATGCAGGACATCGAGTTCACCATTGAGAAGCATCAGCTCTACATGCTGCAGACCCGCAACGGCAAGCGCACCGCCAAGGCGGCGGTGAAAATCGCCGTCGACATGGTTCGCGAGGGGCTGATCAGCGAACACGAAGCGGTGATGCGGGTCGCCCCCGAGCAGCTCGACCAACTGCTCCATCCGTCCCTTGATCCGCAGGCGCCCAAGCAGGTCATCGCCAAAGGGTTGCCGGCCTCTCCCGGGGCGGCCTGCGGCCAGGTGGTCTTTTCCGCCAACGAGGCCGAGGAGGCGGCAAAAATCGGCCTCAAAGTGGTGCTGGTGAGGGTCGAGACCAGCCCCGAGGACATTCACGGCATGCATGCCGCCCAGGGGATTCTCACCGCGCGCGGCGGCATGACCTCGCACGCCGCGGTGGTGGCCCGCGGCATGGGCAAGTGCTGCGTCGCCGGCTGCGGCGACATCAAGGTCGA
>JBFYXI010000078.1:2500-10859 GCA_041310635.1 Desulfuromonadaceae bacterium
CGGGTGAGCTGCTTGCGGGTTTCGCTTTTGCCGGTGGGATCGCCGATCATTCCGGTAAAGTCGCCGATCAGAAAATTGATGTCGTGCCCCAGTTCCTGAAACTGCTTGAGCTTCTGGATCAGCACGGTGTGGCCGAAGTGCAGGTCCGGGGCGGTCGGATCGAAACCGGCCTTGATTTTCAGCGCCTGGCCGCCCGCCGCGGCAAGGGACAGCTTCTGCTCCAGTTCGTTGTCGACCAGGATCTCCACCGCCCCGCGGCGGATGACCTCCATCTGCTCGTTGACCGACCTCATCATCTTATTGCTCCTCCCGGAAACCCGTCCGGCATGTTCTCTCGATGGCACACTGCTCGCGACCGCTCACTCGCGATCGACGATCAGCACCCGCTCAATTCCTTCGGCGCGCCCGGTCGCCGCATCGACCGTCACCAGCGCGCCGCACAGCATCGGCTCTTTCTTGGCCACCTCGAAACGCACCGGCAACTGGGTCAGAAAACGCTCGACGGAGAGTTCCTTGCGAATACCGATCACCGAGTCGCGGCTGCCGGTCATGCCGACGTCGCTGATGAATGCGGTCCCCGCCGGCAGCAGCCGCTCGTCGGCGGTCTGCACATGGGTGTGCGTGCCGAGCACGGCGCTGACGCGACCGTCCAGGTAGCTGCCCATAGCCCCCTTCTCGCTGGTGGTTTCGGCATGAAAATCGACCAGCACGATCCGCGCGGCGCCAGCCAGTTCGCGCAGGATGTCGTCGGCGGCCCGGAACGGGCAGTCGAGGTTGTTCATGAACACCCGCCCCTCCAGGTTGACAACCGCCACCGGCACCTCGGCGCTGGTCCGGTAAATCCCCCAGCCCCTGCCCGGCAGTCCCGGAGGATAGTTGGCCGGCCGCAGCAGGCGCGCCTCCTCGGTGAGGAGCGGAATGGCCTCTTTCTTGTCCCACACATGGTTGCCGGTGGTCAGGACGTCGATCCCCAGCCCCAGCAGTTCGTCGACCACGTCATGAGTGATCCCGAAGCCGGCGGCGGCGTTCTCGGCGTTGGCCACCACCAGGTCAACCATGTGGCGGTCGACCAGCGGCGCCAGGTGGCGCTCGACCATCTGCCGGCCAGGCCGGCCGACAATATCGCCAAGAAACAGCAGCTTCATGGCCGGTGCCCGGTCAACGCGCGTACTCGACGGCGCGCGTCTCGCGAATGACGTTGACCTTGATCTGCCCGGGATAGGTCATTTCGCTCTCGATCCGCTTGGCGATGTCGCGGGCCAGCACGTGCGACTGGTCGTCAGACACGTCGTCGCTCGCGACCATGACCCGGATCTCGCGGCCGGCCTGGATGGCGAAGCACGAGGTCACCCCGCCGAACGCGCTGCCGATCCGCTCGAGGTCCTGCAGACGCTTGACATAGGTTTCGAGCATCTCGCGCCGGGCGCCGGGCCGGGCGCCGGAGAGGGCATCGGCGGCCTGCACCAGGTTGGCGAGGATGCTGTCCGGCTTTTCCTCCTCATGATGCGCCGCGATGGCGTGGACAATCGCGGCGTGCTCACCGTACTTGCGGGCCAGGTCGGCGCCGATCAGGGCGTGCGAACCTTCGACCTCGTGATCGACGGCCTTGCCGAGGTCATGAAGCAGCCCCGCCCGCTTGGCCTGCTTGGCGTTCAGCCCCAGTTCCTCGGCCATGATGCCGCACAGGAAGGCGACCTCCAGGGAGTGCTGCAGGACGTTCTGCCCGTAGGAGGTGCGGTACTTCAGGCGGCCGATCAGCTTGACGATCTCGGGATGGATGCCGTGCACACCGACATCGAAGGTTGCCTGTTCGCCGGCCTCGCGAATGCTGTTCTCCACATCCAGTTCGGCCTTCTTGACGACTTCCTCGATGCGCGAGGGGTGGATGCGGCCGTCGGTGATCAGCCGCTCCAGCGAGAGACGAGCCACTTCGCGGCGCACCGGATTGAAGCCGGAGATGATGACCGCCTCCGGGGTGTCGTCTATAATCAGGTCGATGCCGGTCGCGGCTTCGATGGCGCGGATGTTGCGCCCCTCGCGGCCGATGATCCGCCCCTTCATCTCATCGTTCGGCAGGGGCACGGCACTGACCGTCTTCTCCGCCACATAGTCGCCGGCATACCGCTGAATGGCCAGAGAGATGATGTTTTTCGCCTTCTTGTCGGCGATTTCCCGCGCCTCGTCTTCAATCTGCTTGATGCGCCGGGCGGCATCATGGCGCGCCTCGCTCTCCATGGCCGCCATCAGTTGCTGCTTGGCTTCTTCGGCCGAGAGGCCGGCGACCTGCTCGAGTTTGTCGCGCTGCTCGGCGATCAGACGGTCGATGTCGCCGCTGCGCTGGCGGAGCACCTGGTCCCGCTCGTTCAGAGACTGTTCACGGCGCTGCAATTCCTGCTCACGGCCATCGGCCTGCTCGATCTTGCGGTCGAGGTTCTCCTCCTTCTGAACCAGGCGCTTCTCCTGGCCCTGCAGCTCACGGCGCAGATCGCGGGCTTCGTTTTCCCACTCGGCCTTCGCCTGGAAGACCGCATCCTTGGCCTGGATTTCAGCTTCCTTGCGGATCGTCTCGGCTTCCTTGCGGGCGCTTTCAAGCTGTCGCGCCGCATCGCGTTCGGCGTCGACCAGCCGGGAGGCCGACGACTTGCGGCGGATCAGGGCACCGACGACACCGCCGGCGACCAGACAGGCGATGGCAATCAACAGGGCAATCTCTATCTTCAACATCCTGCACCTCCTCGGCGTGAATGATTAGTGGTCCGCCTGCCCCTGCGAGGCAAAGCAGAGCGTTCGCAGTTCGGTCACCAGCTGTGTGAGCCGACAGTCATGGTCGGCGGCAGGCAGGCGCTCGACCAGTTGAAACTCATAGGCGAAACCGATCCGTTCCAGTTTCGCGGGGCAACTGGCCAGGGTCCGGTCATAGTAGCCCTTGCCATAACCCAGGCGATGTCCCGCCGCATCGAAGGCGACTCCGGGCATCACCACCAGGTCGAGTTCGGCCAACGACAGCACGCGCTCCCCGACCGGGGCGGGGATGCCAAAGGCACCGGGAACCAGCTCTTCAGGGCCGGACACCTCGACAAACTGCAACGCCCCCCCCACGGTGCGCGGATAAGCCAGGCGCTTGCCGTCCGCCAGGCAATGGCGAGCCACCAGTTCGGTCTGCACCTCGTTCATGCACGGACTGTAAAGACTGACACAACCAGCCTGCCGGTAGCTATCACCACCGAGAAACCGCCGCTGAATCAGCAGACTCAGACTCAGGCAGGTTTCTGCCGAACAATGGCGGCGGGCAGCCAGCAGTTTTTCCCGGATGGGGCGCTTGGGCATAGAGACCCCGCTGAGCTGGGATCTCCGGTCGGAGGTCGTGCGGACAGAAGGCGGGTCAGACAGGCATTTGCCGGCAACGGCGACCAGTGGCCGGCGGGTCAGCTCCCCAAACCCACGGCAGGAGGTTGCGGCTGTCGCCACGGGGGCGGCTGCGCCCGTTCCTGCCGATGGCACAAAGGTCTTGGGGCGAACTGCACATGGCTGTCTGTAAACAGTTGCAAAACACCCCTGCGGGTGCTGAAACCATCTGCCAATCTATCGTAAAAATCTCCGTCCAGAGATCGTTGAACCAGTCTCCACCCACCACTTTGCCGGGCCGGCATCAGGACTCCCCCAGGGCCCGCTCGACGCGCTGCACCAGGTTGCCCAGGCGCTGCGTCGCCTCCTCCGGCAGCCCTGCCGACTCCCCCTCCTGAAGGTAGCGCGCGGACACGTTGAGCAGGGCCAGCACGGCGGCCTGCAGCGTGTCGGCGACACGGCCGGTCGCGGTCACCTCCCGGACCTGCCCCTCGACGAACTCGGCAATGCGCCGAACCTGCTCGGGAGAGGAATCGCTGCGCAGGTGAAACTGCTGCCCGAGGATCGACACCTGCAAGCTCTGCTTCACGATCAGCGCCCTTCCAGCCTATCGAGTTTGGCAAGGACCTCGCCGAGTTCGACGTGGACCCGGTGCCGTTCGGCAACCAGCCGGTCGCACTCTTCAACCAGCCTGCCGGTTTTCTGCAGGAGTTCAGCCCGCTCGTTCAGCAGGCGATCCACCAAATCTTCCAGGCGGGCAATCAGTTCCACGCTCACAGACGACCTCTCTCCTGCAGTTCTTTGAACTTAGTCAAAAATGAGGAAAAAAGTCAAGTAAGTTCACTCGTTCTGAAACAGGGCGGCGGCAAATTCGCGGGCATCGAACGGTCGCAGGTCATCGACCCCCTCGCCGATCCCGACAAAGTGCACCGACAGGCCGAGCTCGGCAGCGATCGCCACCACGATCCCCCCCTTGGCCGTGCCGTCAAGCTTGGTCAGGACAATTCCGGTGACATTGACCGCTTCGCGAAAAATCCGGGCTTGCGCCAAGGCATTCTGCCCGGTGGTGGCATCCAGGACCAGCCAGGTTTCGTGAGGCGCCCCGGGAATTTCCCGGGCGAGAATCCGCTGCACCTTTTTCAGCTCCTCCATCAGGTTGACCTTGGTATGGAGCCGCCCGGCGGTATCCAGCAAGAGGATGTCGGCGCCGCGCGCCACGGCCGCGCGCGCGGCGTCAAAGGCCACGGCCGCGGGATCGGCGCCTTCGGCATGGCGCACCACCTCGGCGCCGGCCCGCACCCCCCAGACCTGCAACTGCTCCGCGGCCGCAGCGCGAAACGTGTCGCCGGCACCGATTATCACCCGCCTGTTTTGGGCGGCGAACTGTGCCGCCAGCTTGCCGATGGTCGTGGTCTTGCCAACCCCGTTCACCCCGACCAGCATGATGACCCGGGGGCGCTCTGCCGGCAGGGACCAGGACTGCCGCTCGCCCTGGAGTCGCCGGGTGACCTCTTCGGCCATCATCTCGCGGAGACGGACCGGGTCGTGGCAGCGTTCCGCTTTCATGCTCCGGCGCAGAACGGCGATCAGCTCCTGGGTCACCGCCACGCCGAAATCGCCGGCGAGCAGAATCTCCTCGAGGGCTTCGAAAAATGCCTCATCGACCTGAGGATGCCCCCGAAACAGCGCATCCACCTTCCCCAGCAGCGTTTCCCGGCTCTTGGTCAAGCCCTCGCGCAAACGTCCGAACAGGCCACCGATCATTTCATTGGTCCTTCCTTGCCGCCGGCGCTGATGGCGGCGCGCTTCGGCGGTCCCGGGCCGAACGCCGCCACAGGACGACCCCCAGCACCGCAAGCACCAGCAAAGTCATGACCAGAAACAGCAGAATCAGTCCCGGCAGAGTGGTCATGGCACTCAGACGATCTCTTCCTGCAAGAGTCGCGCGCAGCGCCGCGCCTCCAGGAGCGCGCGGCCGAGAGAGGCGGAGAGGTCGAGGGTCAGCACCAGGAAATACTCGTTGGTGACCGGCAGCACCAGGGTCCGCGATGTCGCCGTGGTGATCACGATTTCACGCAGCCGGTCGTCGCCCAGGCGGGACACGACCTCCCGCAGGCTGTGCAGGATGACCCCCTTGTGAGCACCGATGATCTTCAGGTCGTAGTCATCCATCAAGCCAACCTGATCGACCGCCTCACCTTCCCAGTCGGCAATGATCGCTCCCTGCGCTCCGGCCACCCTGGCCACCAGTTCCCCGAGCATGGTCTTGAAAGGCATGGCTCAGGCGACCTCGCTCATGCGCACCGAAACCAGCTTGGAAACGCCCGGCTCCTCCATGGTAATCCCGTAGAGGTTGTCGGCAATTTCCATGGTCCGCTTGTTGTGGGTGATGATGATGAACTGCGACTGGGCGCTCATGGCCGCCACCATTTCGTTGAACCGGCCGATGTTGGCGTCATCCAGCGGCGCGTCCACCTCGTCGAGCAGGCAGAAGGGCGACGGCTTGACCAGGAAGATGGCAAAGATCAGGGCCACCGCGGTCAAGGCCTTTTCCCCGCCGGACAGGAGCGAAACATTCTGCAGCTTCTTGCCCGGCGGCTGGGCCACGATCTCTATGCCGGTCTCCAGCAGATCCGCCTCGTCGGTCAGCCGCAGTTCCGCTTGCCCGCCGCTGAAAAGCCGCGGGAAGACTTCACGGAACCTGGCATTGACCTGGTCGAAGGTCTCGCGGAACCGGCGGCGCGTGGTCCGGTTGATCTTGACGATGGCCGACTGCAGCCCATCGAGAGAGCGTTGCAGGTCGTCCTGCTGGGCCGCCAGAAAGGTGTGCCGCTCGTCCATCTCGCGGAATTCCTCGATCGCGGTCAGGTTGACCTCGCCGATCTCGTCGATCTTGCGCTGCAGGGACTCCCGGCGCGCGGCGGCCTGGTCCGCCGCGAACTCCGGATCGAACAGAGCCAGCACCGCGGCCTCCTCCAGATCGACCCGGTAGCGCTCCAGGACATTCTGGCGCAAATGGTCACGTTCCAGCTCCAGCTCGCGACTGGCCAACTGCCGGGCGGAAAACTCCTCCCGGGCACGGGTGGCCCGGTTGCGCAACTCCTTGAGATCGGCCTCGTGCCGCTCGATCGCCTGGCGGCTGTCCTCGAAGCGGTTGCGCAGCAGAGCGAGCGCGGCCTCTTCCTCGACATGCCCGGCCAGCAACTGCGCCAACTCGCGGCGCAGCTGCTGGGTTTCCCCCCGCAACCCCTCCTGGCGGGCGCCGGCCCCGGCAAATTCACGCGAGAGCCGCTCCCGGCGGACCACCAGCTCCCCGGCCAGGTGCTGCAGCCGCTGCGCCTGAATGCGGCTTTGTTCCTCGCGCTCCTGCAGCCCGGCGAGGATGACCTTGCGACTGGTCACCAACTGGCGCACGGTGTCCATCTGGCCGCGCAACTCCTGGGCAGCCGTCTGCAACCCGGCCAGGTCGGCTTCCCGGGCGGCCCGCTCGTGCTCGCCGGCGGAGCGGCTCGCCTCCGCCTCCCGGCGTGCCCGGAGCAGGCTCGCCTCTTCTTCATGCAGCTGTTCTTCCTCGAAGCTCAGAACCTCAAGGCGCTCCTGCAGCCGCTGTGCCTCCTGCTCCAGAACCGCCAGATGCTTCTGGTTGTCGAGCAGACGGATCTCCTGCTGATGCAAGGCCTCCTCGGCATGGCGCAACCCGTCCTCGGCCGCCACGACCTCGCGGCGCGACTGCTCGCGCCGGGACTGCAGGTCGCCGACCACTTTTTCGAACTGATGCACCGCGACGGAGAGTTCCTTCATCTCGCGCTTCTTGTGAAGGAGCCCCTGGTCGAGAGCCCGCCTGCCGCCCCCGGTCAACTCGCCGAAATGGGTCAGCAGATCCCCTTCCGGGGTCACCAGCGTCACGCCGGGAGGCAGCCCGCCGTGGAGATAGGGCGAGAGATCGTCGACCAGGTAGATCCCCCCCAGCAGGGTGACCAGCACGCCGTGCTCGGCGCGCGGGACCACCAGCTCGGCCAGGGCCCGGCCGGCGGTGAAGGTCGGCGTGGCTCCCGCGGCGAAGGCCGGCAGCAAAAAGGTGCAGCGGCCATCGCCCTGCCGCAGGAAATCGAGCGCGGCCCGGGCGTCCGCGACCGTATCGGCCAGCAGGGTCTGCAGACGCTCCCCAAGGGCTGCTTCCACAGCCACTTCGTGTTCGGGGGGGACCTCAATGGCATCGGCAAGAAAGCCGCGGACCCGGCCGCGGTGACCCGTGTCTGCCAGCACCGCCCGCACCCCGCGGCCATAGCCGTCGAGATTCCGTTCCAGCTGCTCGAGAGATTCCAGCCGTGAGCGTTGCCGGCTGAGCTCTTCACGCCTGACCAGCAGCTGGCTTTCGGCGTCCTCGGCCTGCTGCCGCGAACCGGCCAGCAGCTCCTGCAGGCGGATGCGTTCGGCCCCCCAATGATCGTGCCCGCCGCGGAGCCCGTCAAGCTGTGCGACCAGCTCCGCAGTGCGGTTGCGATTCTGTTCAAACTGGTCGCGGACCGCCACCGCGTCCTGGCGATTACGCTGGGTCAGGTCGGCCAAGGCCTGCAGTCGGCGCGCCGCCTCCTCTTGCTGGCCGGACAGCCGCGAGAGGGTGGTGAGCACGTGGTAGAGCTGGCTGCGAGCTTCCTCGAGCTGCTGGGCAAGAGCCGTTTCGCGCCCCGCCAGATCGGCCTGGAGCAACTCCGCCTCGGCAAGCTGGCCGGCCTCGCGCTCCAACTCCCGGAGCCGGTCAACCTGTCCGGCCTCCAGTTCGACGGTTTCCTGTTCCGCCGCCGCCAAACGGGCAACCGCGTCCACCTGCTCGGCAGATAGACGCTGGCGCTCCTGCTCCAGGGTGTCGATCTCGCGGCTGACCAGCTCCAGCCGGCCTTCGAGCTTCTGCGTCTCGCTGGCGAGGCGAAAACTCTTTTCCTGGCCGGCAGTCACCTGCTTTTCGTGCTCGACATGCGCGAGGCGTACCTGCTCAAGGCCCAGTTCGGCCTGC
>JBFYXI010000082.1:0-5991 GCA_041310635.1 Desulfuromonadaceae bacterium
CTGGTCGACGAAACCGGCGGTTTCTGGAATCTGCTCGATCGCAAGACCGCCTATCAGCGGGTCGAGTCGAGCAGCGAGTACGGCACCGTCGTCAAGGGCGGCGCCGAAAAGGGCATGTGGGGCGCGGTGGCCGGCGCCCTGGCCGGAGCGGCCATCGGCATCCTGTCCGGGCAGAACGTCGGCGAAGCCGCCGGTATGGGGGCGGCCGCCGGTGCTGCCGGCGGGGCCATCTACGGCGGTGCCCAGGCCGGTTCCTCGGATGATGCCGGTCGGCAGATTGCCCGCGACCTGGCCAACAAGGATCTGGAAAACCGCATTGTCGAACCGGGGAACATCGATCGCGGTTTCCTCTTCTTCCCCGGCGAAGCGCCCAGTGCCGGGCAGCTCAGGCTGCAGTTGCGCGACGTCACCAGCGGCCAGACCTATACCGCCAGCTTGAGATTCTGACCGCTTTGCGGAAACCGTGAGCAACGGCGGGCATGTTACGGCATGCCCGCCGCTTTTTGCTTGCCACCCGCGGGCAGCGGACGTTATACAAGGCAACGCAAACCACCGATCAAGGAGTGACTGATGCAACAGCATGATTTCGTCGTCGCCGACCTGGCCCTGGCCGATTGGGGGCGCAAGGAGATGGCTATTGCCGAGACCGAGATGCCCGGCCTGATGGCGATTCGCCAGGAGTATGCGGCCCGTCAGCCGCTCAAGGGAGCGCGCATCACCGGTTCGCTGCACATGACCATCCAGACCGCGGTGCTGATCGAAACCCTCAAGGCCCTCGGCGCCGAAGTGCGCTGGGCCTCATGCAACATCTTCTCGACCCAGGATCACGCCGCTGCGGCCATCGCCGCCGCCGGTACCGCAGTCTTTGCCGTCAAGGGGGAAACTCTGGCGGACTACTGGGATTACACCCACCGCATCTTCGAGTGGCCCGATGGTGGTTGCTCCAACATGATTCTCGACGACGGCGGCGACGCCACTCTGCTGCTGCACCTCGGTGCCAGGGCAGAACAGGATCTCGGCGTCCTTGCCAAGCCCGGTTCAGAGGAGGAGACGATCCTCTTTGCCGCGGTCAAGGCGAAGCTGGCGGTCGATCCGACCTGGTACTCGAAGCGCCTGGCGCAGATCCGCGGGGTGACCGAAGAGACCACCACCGGTGTGCACCGCCTCTACCAGATGCACGAGCGCGGCGAGTTGCGCTTCCCGGCGATCAACGTCAACGACTCGGTGACCAAGAGCAAGTTCGACAATCTCTACGGCTGCCGCGAGTCGCTGGTCGACGGCATCAAGCGCGCCACCGACGTGATGATTGCCGGCAAGATTGCGGTGGTCTGCGGCTACGGCGATGTCGGCAAGGGCTCGGCGCAGGCGCTGCGCGCCCTGTCCGCCCAGGTCTGGGTGACCGAGATCGATCCGATCTGCGCCCTGCAGGCGGCGATGGAGGGCTACCGGGTGGTGTCCATGGACGAAGCCTGCGCCCGGGCCGACATCTTTGTCACGGCGACCGGCAACTACCATGTCATCACCCATGACCACATGCGGCGCATGAAGGACCAGGCGATCGTCTGCAATATCGGCCACTTCGACAACGAGATCGAAGTGGCTGCGCTCGAACAGTACCGCTGGGAGGAGATCAAGCCGCAGGTCGACCACGTCATCTTCCCCGACGGCAAGCGGATCATCCTGCTGGCCAAGGGGCGATTGGTCAACCTCGGCTGCGCCACCGGACACCCTTCCTACGTGATGAGCTCGTCCTTCGCCAACCAGACCCTCGCCCAGATCGAACTGTGGGGCGAGCGCGACTCAGGCAAATACCCGGTCGGCGTTTACACCCTCCCCAAGCAGCTTGACGAAAAAGTCGCCCGATTGCAGTTGCAGAAGCTCGACGCCAGGTTGACGACCCTGACTCCGGAGCAGGCCGCCTATATCGGTGTCCCCGCGGCGGGACCATACAAGAGCGAGCATTACCGGTATTGACCGCTCACCGCACTTGATGATGCCAACGCCCCGCTCGATTGAGCGGGGCGTTGGCTTTCCTTGTCTTGTGCTGCGCGCAAGACGACGTGCCCAACGCGTAAAGCCTGATGGCTCGGCCGAGGGGGAAAACCGTCCGTTCTCCTCGCCTCAGTCGTCCAGGGTCAGGAACAACCAACTCCCGGTCAGCAACAGCAGCAGGTTGGCGGCCCAGGCACCGAGGGGCAGGGGGAGCAGGCTGGCGGTGCCGAGTGCCACGCCGACGGCCTGCAGCAGGTAATAAAGCGCGAAGATGATCAGCGCCAGGGCGACGCCGCTGCCGAGGCTGGCCTGCCGTCCGCGTTGCAGGGCGAATGGCACCCCGAGCAGGACCATCATCAGCGGCGTGAAGGCCTGGGCCAGGCGCAGGTGCCATTCCGCCTGATAGCGGCGGGAATCGTGGCCTTCGCTTTCCAGTCGGGCGCTCAGCCGCAGCAGTTCCGGGGTCGTCATCTCCTCCGGCTGATACCATAGTTCGACCAGTTCCTCCGGCCGCCGGCCGAAGTCCATGATGAGTTCAGAATGGCGTGCAAAACCGGTAACTTCGCCGGAGGGACTGAAGTTGCGCTCCACCGCCCCCGAGAGCAGCCAGCGGCCGTGTCCCTGGTGGGTGGCGACCGTGGCTTCCAGGCGCCGGAGCAGTTTGAAGTGTTCGTCGAAGTCGAGCAGGGTGAGCCCCTGTATCTGATTCTGGGACGGGACCGAGCGGGCGATGCTGATGATCTGCTTGCCGTTGCGCAAATAAAGATTGCTGGTCAGGTTTTCCGGGCGGGGGTTGCCCTTGATCTCGTGATCGTAAATCCGGCTGGACTCGCGGGCCGACCAGGGGACTGCCCAGCCGCCGGCCAACATGGCCAGGCAGAGCGCAGCCCCGGCCAGGAAGAGTGGTCGACTGACGCGGCCGATACCGATCCCGCAGCTTTTGAAAGCGGTCAGCTGCTGAGTCCGCGACAACAGGCCGATGGTGACGAAGGTGGCCAGCAGGACCGCCATCGGCAGCATCTGGCTGAGCATCAGCGGCAACTTGTAGAGCGGATAGGACAGGTAATAGCCAGGGCCGGCGCCATGTTCGATGAACGAATCGACCTTTTCGAGAAACTCGATCATCCCGTAGAGACCCGCCAGAATCACCAGGATGATCGAGAAATGGCCGAAGAACTGCCTGAGGAGGTAGCGATCAAGGGTGCGCATCGCGTCTCCGCAGGGATCGCAGTCGCACGATCATCCCGTCGAGCTTCTCCATCAGCCGGCTCGGCCGCTCCCGGGCGCTGCGCTGCAGCAGGTGGAGACCGGCGGCCAGCAGCAGCAGGTGCAAGCCCCAGAAGGTCAGCAGCGGCGACAGCGCGGCATCGGTCGTCAGGGTCTCCGCAAACGAGGTCAGAAAATAGTAGGCCAGGTAGATCAGCAGCCCGGCGATGAAACCGCCGCCCCGTCCGGAACGCTGAGACAGGATGCTGAAGGGCAGGGCGAACAGGGCAAACAGCAGCGGCGCCAGCGGCGCGCACAGGCGCCGGTGGAACTCGGCCCGCGCTGCCAGCACCTGCGGTCCGCCCGCGTCGATCCGCTCGCGCAGCTGGTCGAAGGACAGCTCCTTGGGTTTGCGTTTCGGCTGCCGGGCTTCGGCCAGTGCCGGGGCCAGGTCGGGGCGGATCTCGTAGCTGGTGAAGCGGATGACCTGATAGCTGTCGCCGGCGTCAGCCCCCTGGCGGTGCAGCGTTCCGTCCCGCAGGCTCAAGACAACCGATTCCTCGACGGGATCGCTCAGAATCCGCCCGGTGTCGGCAACGATCAACAGTTCCTCCTGGGCGCTCTGGTGCTCGACAATGAACACGCCGTGCAGCGTGCCGCTCCGCTCGTCGATGGCGTCGGCGTACAGGACCAGGTTGCCGAACTGCTTGACGAAGATCTGCGGCTGCAGGGCGACACCGGCTTTTTTGCTGGTGATTTCGAACAGGGTGCCGTGGAAGGCCCGGTTGCCCCAGGGCGCACCCCACCAGGCGATCAAGGCGGTGAGCAGGGCGCATCCGCAGGCCAACGTGAGGACCGGCCGGGCGATGCTGGTCAGGCCGATGCCGGCGGCCTTCAGGGCGACCGTCTCGCTGTCGGTGGAAAGCCGGCCCATGCCGAGCATGATCCCCATCAGAAAGGCGAGGGGCAGGGCGATGGCGAGAAAGGGCGGCAGCAGCGCGGCGAACAGCGTGGCAATATCACTGAAGGCCACCCCTTTGTTGATGATCAGATCGGTCAGCTTGACGAGCCGCCCGGCCATCAGCACCAGGGTGAAGACCAACAGGCACAATAGTGAGGGGGCGAGGATTTCCCGGGCCAGGTAGCGGTTGATCAGGGAGAGCAGCATAGCGTGCCATGATAGTGCAGCCGGGAAGCAGATGTAAACTGCCTTTTCGGCAAAAACCGCTTGCCTTTGCAAAGGGTGGCGTGGTATATGACCGTGCTGTTCAAAATCGCACGTTCCCTGACTTGCGATCCGGTGCCCGGCAGACACCGGGTGGGTCGCGGGGTCGACGGGAACGGAGGCCAAAAACCACCAGGGCAAGGAGAAGATTCGATGTCACAGATCACCATGAAGCAGCTGCTGGAGGCCGGCGTCCACTTCGGCCACCAGACCCGTCGCTGGAACCCGAAGATGAAGCCGTACATTTTCGGTGCCCGCAACGGCATCTACATCATCGACCTGCAGAAAACCGTGCGCTACTTCCGGACCGCCTACAACTTCCTGCGCGAAGTTTCCCAGCATGGCGACAAGGTGCTGTTCGTCGGTACCAAGAAGCAGGCTCAGGAGGCCATCTTCGAGGAGGCCGCCCGCGCCGGGCAGTTCTACGTCAACAATCGCTGGCTGGGCGGCATGATGACCAACTTCGCCACCATCAAGCGCAGCATCGACCGGTTGAAGAAGATCGAAACGATGGCCCAGGACGGCACCTATGACCTGCTCACCAAGAAAGAGGTGCTGCAGCTCGAGCGTGAGAAGGACAAGCTGGAAAAGAGCCTCGGCGGCATCAAGGCGATGAATCGCCTGCCGGGGGCGATCTTCGTGATCGACCCGAAGAAGGAGAATATCGCCATCAAGGAAGCCCGCAAGCTCGGGATCCCGGTGGTGGCGGTCGTCGACACCAACTGCGATCCGGACGAGATCGACTACATCATCCCCGGCAACGACGATGCCATCCGGGCCATTCGCCTGTTCGCCCAGAAAATGGCGGATGCCTGTGTCGAAGGGGCGATGGCCCGTGAGATGGATCTGCGCAGCGATGCGGGCGACGGTGAGGTCGCGGAGCAGGCTGACGTGCCGGTGGCAGCCGCCGAGCCGGTGGCGGCTGCGGAGCCGGCCACCGCTGCCGAGCCGGTCGCGGAAGCCTGAAACGCTCCGGTCACATGTACAAGCAAGGCGGTCCGGGTGCGGGCCGCCTTTTTACCGTATCCGCTGAAGATATCCAGCTCTCATCATCATAACTGACCGACCATAGAGGAGGATCAAGGTGGCAAACATCACTGCAAGCATGGTGGCCGACCTGCGCGCCAAAACCGGCGCCGGTATGATGGACTGCAAAAAGGTCCTGGCCGAAACCAACGGGGATATGGAGCAGGCCATCGACCTGCTGCGCAAAAAGGGGCTCGCCGCCGCTGCCAAGAAGGCCGGGCGCGTGGCCGCCGAAGGGCTGGTGGCGGTGGCTGGACAGGGAACCTGCTGCGCCGTCGTCGAGGTCAACTCGGAAACCGATTTCGTCGCCAAGAACGAAGCGTTCCAGGCGTTTGTCAATGGCGTGGCCCAGGTCGTGCTGGACAAGGCCCCTGCCGACCTCGAGGCGCTGTTGGCCCTGCCGTTTCCATGCACCGGGCGCACGGTCGGCGAAGAGCAGACTCACCAGGTGGCGACGATCGGCGAGAATATCAATATCCGCCGGTTCGGCCGCCTCGCCCTGCCGGCCGGCGCCGTCGCCAGCTATGTGCATGGGGCGGGGA
>JBFYXI010000083.1:0-3763 GCA_041310635.1 Desulfuromonadaceae bacterium
TGAAGGACCATTTCGCCTCCGATGCGCTTCCGGCGAGTGCGGCTGTGCATGCCGTGCCACGGCTGGTTCTCGACACCAATGTCGTGCTCGACTGCCTGCACTTTCGCGACCCGGCCGCGCTGCCGCTGTGGCAGGCACTGACATCGGGCCAGTGCCGCTGTCTCGCCGACGGCTATGCGCTGGCCGAACTGCGGCGGGTGCTGGCCTATCCGGAGTTCGCCCTCCCGGACGCCGAGCAGGAATCCCTCTGGGCGCAGTACCGCGAGATCGCCGAGCCTTACGAGGTCAAGGGCTTCTGCCGCAGGCTGCCGCGTTGCCGCGATCCCGACGACCAGCCTTTCCTGATTCTCGCCGCGGCGGCGGGCGCCGGCCTGCTGGTGAGCAAGGACCGCGCGCTGCTGGAGATGAGCCGTTGCGGCGCGCTCGGCTTCGCCATCGTGACGCCGGCCGAGGCGTGCCGGCGGCTGGGGCTGGACGCCGGCGATGCCGCCACCGCATGACCGTATCAACGAAGCTGAGCGCACCTTGATCTCGGTCCATATCCGCGACAGCACGCGGCGCTGGTTGCGGTCGAGGTCCTTGAGCATTTCCAGCCGCGAGCGGATGTCAGGGCTGGGGAAGACCGCCTGGTTGGCGGCGATGGCAGGTTCGATGTAACGCATCGCCTCGCGGTTGGGGTTGCCGGAACCGATGAGGTTGGTGAGGTCGGCCGAGTTCTGGCCTTCGAGCATGAAGTCGATGAAGCGGTGGGCGAGGTCGGCGCGCGGCCCGGTCTTGTGCAGCACCATCGAATCGAGCGCCAGCACCGCGCCCTCCTTCGGCGTGGCGTAGGCGATGCTGAAAGCGCGCTTGGCGTGGCGGGCGTCCTGCTGGGCCTGGAACATGTCGTTGGAATAGCCGTGGGCGAGCCAGATGTTGCCGACCGTGAGTTCCTTGATGTAGCTCGAGGCGTTGAACGCGGCCCAGTAGGGCTTGGCACGGATGATCAAATCGCGGGCGCGGCGCCAGTGCGCCTCGTCGGTGTCGTTGGCGGAGTAGCCGAGATACTTGAGCGGGGAAGATATAAGGGTCAGGCCTTTACATTAAACTTTTGCATCAGCCCGGCCAGCTCCGGCACCGGCTTTTCCGCCTCGGTTGCCCGTTGAATCTGTGAAATCCGGCCGGGCGAAACACCCGCGCGCGCCGCTGTCTCACGCAGACTCAGGTTCGCCGCCCGGCGCAGTAGGTACACCCAGGCGCGAAACGCCGGCTGATGGCTGCGGTTTTGCACGGCGTCCGCTTCGACGCGAAATGCCTCCATCACCGCGCGCAACACCGCCTCTGCTTCGGGACGTGCAGGCTGGCGATGGCGCTGGGGAACGCCTTCCCTGTCCTGTTCCTTCGCGATCCCCGCCATGCGCGCGAGGAAATCATCGCCGCCCAGATACATCTGGCTTCGCAGTTGTTCCCAGGGCGAAGTGCCCGCCATGCCCGCGCGGACGAAGCGGCGATAGGCATCCCGTGCGGCAGCCGTCTCGTCGCCGAATTGCCTCATGAGCCAGTCCGCCTCCAGCCAATCCGCAGCCGCAGCCTTGCCGGCCGTGACAAGATAGCTGCTCCAGGGCCAGTCCTCGACGCGCTTGACCATGTTCGCCCGCACCGGGTTGAGCACGATGTAACGGGCCAACTCCAGAAGATAGGCGTCCCTGTCCACCACAATGCTCTTGTAGCGCCCTTGCAGGACATGCCCCACGCGGCCATGGCGACGGTTGAAGGCCTGGGTGTAAGCGCCATTCAAGCGCCGCATGCCGGCAACCAGATTGCCGTCCGGCGTTTCGACGAGCAGATGGTAGTGGTTGCTCATCAGGCAGTAGGCATAGAGTCGCCAAGCTTGCTGGCGGACTTCCTTCTCCAGGAGTTTGAGAAAAGTCTGCCGGTCGGTGGCGTCGAGAAAAATGTCCCCGCGCCGGTCGCCGCGGGCAGTGAGGTGATAAACAGCGCCGGGAAATTCGAGTCGCAGGGGGCGGGTCATGGGGGGAGGTTAAGCAGGGCAGGGTAGAAAGTAAAGGCCTGACCCTTTTGTTTTTTCTGTGGTGGGCGCGGGGGACTGCTGCCGAGCACCGGGGAGGCGCAGGAGCACCTGAAAATGATGGTCCATTCGATAGAGAACGGCGCGATCGCCAACTATCTGGCATTTGATCGGAACGGCGACCTGGTCCAGTTCTCCTGAAAATCAGTCGGGATCGGGGTGTAGGCGGAACACGATGGCCGCCTGCGCCAGCCGGATGGCGAACGCTGTCCTTAGTCGCGTTAAACCGCGCGTTAAACCGTGGTGACCCCTGATGACGTGGGTCAGGTTGCGCAGTTCCACCAGGGCCACGGCGGACCCCTCGGCGGTCGGGTCAGGGGGCGCGGTGAGACGGTGAAGCCGCGTTAAGCTGGGGGCCCAGCGATCCCGCGACCATGCCGATGGCGCTGGCGATCAAACCGGCGAACTGCGGCGGCAGGGCGGCTTCCGGGGCGATGAACTCCATGGCGATCCATGCCGCCAGGCCGAACACGATGGACAGTCCGGCGCCGGTGTTGGTCGCACGCTTCCAGTAGATGCCGGCCAGCAGCGGGACGAAGGCGCAGGCCAGCGTCACCTTGTAGGCGTTGGCGACCATTTCGTGGATGCTGGTTTGGGATTCCAGCGACCACAGGGAATAGGTCACCACCAGCACGGCGAAGGCGACGACCACGCCGCGGGTGACGATCAGCAGGGCTTTCTGGCTCATGCGGTGGTGTGGCAGGAATTCCTTGATGATGTTCTCGGAAATGGTGACTGCGGGCGCGAGCAGGGTGCCGGAGGCGGTCGACATGATGACCGACAGCAGGGCGCCGTAGAAGATGATCTGTGCGTAGAACGGTAGGTGCAGCTTGACGAAGGTCGGCAGCACCAGTTGGGCGTCCTCTGCGAGCAGGGTCGCGGTCATGCCTGGGTCGACCAGGGTGGCGGAATAGGTGAGGTAGATCGGCACCGCGGCGAAGAGGAAATACAGGGTGCCGCCGATGACCGTGCCCCACACCGCGACGCGTTCGTTCTTGCCTGAGTTGGAGCGCTGGAACACGTCCTGTTGCGGGATCGAGCCGAGGCCCATGGTCAAGAGGCCGGCGACGAAGGTGACGATCGCCGCCCACTCCAGCGGCGGCCAGAACTCGAACTTGCCGGCGGCGCTGGCGTGCGCGATCACCGGGGCGATGCCGTTCACCTCGGGCATGTCGCCCACCAGCTTGGCGATCCACAGCAGGCCGACGACGATGACGGTCATCTGCACCAGGGTCGTCAGCGCCACCGACCACATGCCGCCGAACAGGGTGTAGAGCGTGACCACGGCGGCGCCGACGAGGATGCCCTCCTGCTGGGTGATGACGCCGCCCGACAGCACGTTGAACACCAGTCCGAGCGCGACCACCTGCGCCGACACCCAGCCCAGGTAGGACAGCGCGATCGCGGTCGAGATCACCACTTCGACCGGGCGGTTGTAGCGCTGGCGGAAGAAGTCGCCGAGGGTGATGAGCTTCATCCGGTACAGCGGGCGGGCGAAGAACAGCCCGAACAGGATCAGCGCCAGCGAGGCGCCGAACGGGTCGGAAATCGTCCCGCCGAGATTCTCGTCGAGGAAGGTGGCGGGGATGCCGAGCACGGTCTCGGCGCCGAACCAGGTGGCGAACACCATGGCGATCACCACGATCATCGGCAGCGAGCGGCCGGCGGTGATGTAGTCGCTGGCGCTGTGGACCT